>JAYVLG010000072.1:0-7019 GCA_043759595.1 Sulfurirhabdus sp.
GCAGGAGCGCATTGAAACGGTAGCTGACAATGCCAATTTGGAAGAGGTTTACAATACCGAGCGACATTTACTGTATGTCGCCTGCACGCGAGCGCGTGAGCATCTGCTGGTGAGCAGTGTGGAACCAGCATCCGAATTTCTTGGTGATTTGCTTATTGACCTTAACCGATAGAAAGAAGGCAAGCTTTTCTTCTAAGGGGTAGCTGGTTTCGTTTTTTTATGGATGTGGAAATTTGGTTTTGAATTCGTAATGGGTTCATGCCAGCGTCTGTAAGTTTCTAAACTCCGCAACGTATAAGGAAGCTCGCCGCCAACCCGGATTGAAGGACTGACCACCATCGCTCTTGCATATCTATAGTCTGGACTTCGCTAATAGGTGCCCTGTGTATAAGGTTTGAAAAAACGACTTTTTACTAAACTCAGGTCACACTTTAATCAACAAAATTATACAAAGTCAGTTGCACCTCCCCCGACTTGGGTCTCCCGACGACAGCTTGCCTGAACAGCTAATTCGCTGCTCTCTACAATTAGCTCAGACATTCTCGTCGAATTGTTCGACCTGAGCTGATAAGGAGATTCACATGAGCAAACCCGTCCCCACCCGCGTCACCGTTGCTGATTTCATTGCCGACCGCCTGGCAGATTCAGACAAGACGCAGCGCGAAATCGCACAGGAATGCGGCTTCGAGCAGCCAAATATAATCACCATGTTTAAAAATGGCGCCACCAAGCTGCCCATCAATCGCATCGGGCCACTGGCAAAGGCGCTCGACGTCGATCCTGCCCATCTTTTGCGACTCGTCATGTGCGAATACATACCTGACACCTGGGTTGCTATCGAAGACATCTTGCATAGCACCGTGCTGACCGCCAACGAGCTTGAGCTGATTCGCGCTTACCGCACTGTCACTGGCGACAGTGATGCGTGTGCTGTGGTCATTGATCGAAGTGCGGTACTCGCGATTGTTACAGCATGAGCCGCCCGACACCGCCTCAAAGCTCCAATACAAATCTGGTTATTCGCATGCTGGCGCGACGCGAGAATTCGACCTGGAGCGCACTTCCCATGAAGCGTGGGCTGGCATTGCACCAGGGTCGGGAAGCGGCGCCTGAGTGGGCCAATCAGCACATCGAGGTCGTATTCGCGCACATTCGGACAGGTGCGACGCCACACCGGCTCGAATCTGCAGACACCTCAGTATGGAGATTTGATAGCCTCGGCAAGATCGACCTTCAGCATGCAAGGGAGGAAGTTCTTCGGAAACTCAACGCGCCAAAGGCTGATGAGCAAAATGATTTGGCGCCTCATTTGAGCAAGCGTGATCTGGAAGAAATTTGCGCTGTTCTTCGTGTACAGCCACCAGACTGACGTGGCTGTGTGACAGGGTGGCGGGGTCAATCAGAAAATTAGTTTGAGAGTGTGAGCAGCAAGGAAACACAGCACTAACTCTATCTTTAGAGAAACTTTTCAAAATGACCCTGCCACCATGCCGGTGTGGCGTGCTACAGACTTACTGGAGTGGGGCGTTCATATTCTGCGGCCCACTCAGTACTGTCTGCCAGGCCCCATTTCTCATGATTGGTAAGAGAAATGAGATTCTGCCGTCTTTTCCTGGTCATCACCCTGCGCTTCGCATGATTACAGACACGCCGCAGCGCCCTCGATACTGCGGTGCTTGTCGCTCTACAACGACGTTCCCGACAGTAAGTTTCAGTAATGTCGTTAAGGTGGGCGATCTCCTTTCCAAATGCATCCTTCACGGAAGCCGGATCTTCTAGTACATCGGTCAACCATCTTTCGACGTCGGTCTTACTCTGTCGAATCATCTCCTGCTTTGCTTCAGTCTCGGGAGCATTTCCCTTGGGCAGAAACCCTGTGAGATCGAGGTTCATCAAGTGATCCATCAGTGCAGCCAAGCCACCTAGATTATCTCGCCAATCGATGAAATTGGCGTAGAACTGATCGGATTTTCGATCGGCACCGATCTCCCAGATAAAGAAACGCCGATCGGCATCTTCGAGATAGAACGCATCCGCGTGGTTCGATGTAAATAAAAAGTTCATGCAGTTCGTCAGTTCAATCGCTGGCTGGTGCTTCTCATTCACGAAGGTGGTCGCCGCCGTAATCAAAAATTTAAGCCGGTTGGCATCTGCACGTTGATCCGAACTGGAATTCTCCTCCCCCAGGACGAACTGGCAGTCTTTCATCCAGCCATTGAACGTGCTGTGCAACTCGGTTGAGGCGACTGTCCGAAAGTGATTGCCGTATATCATTCCGATAGTTTCTCCAATCATCGATTTGCCGACACCCTGCTTTGTACTCCACAGCACTACGGCCGTAGTCAGCTTGGCCCCAGGATGCTGAAGCGGGAACGCAAGCCACTGCTCGAACCACTGACGCATCGCCAGATCTCTGGAAAACAGGTGGTCTAACAATTCAGTCCAAGGCGAAATGTCACCTGTCTTTGGGGTGACACCCCATCCATCCCAAAGATTGATGCAGTTGCCAACGATCTCATCGCCTCCAGGAATGAAATTTACGTTTGAGTGCGTCCGACGTTTATCGGAACGTTGCCAGTTCTCAGCGTGGTTCAGCCACTTTTCCGATCCGCCAACATTCACCCTCAAGCTAGTGTTAGCGTACTGCTGGCGCAACTGGTCGAATGGGACGAAATCACGGTAGCGGAAACGGAAGACCCGCCCCTGTTTCTCAACCCAGGCATAATCACGATTGAAGCGTTCAACAATTTCATTAACGTTGTTTACTGTTTCCAGCATTTTTTTCTGGACATTCTTTTGGGCACTAGCGACAGTAATTTTGACTTCGGCCTCGTCGAGGGGAGGTGTATTTCCCTCGTTCCTCTTCAATGAGGCAGCAGTTACATCCTCTACAGAATGCCCTTCGTCAAAGTCCCTACAGGCATGCTTGAAGATGTTGTTGTTACGGCCACCCTCTGATACACCGGAGGAGGGGTTACCTGGAACCCCGACACTACCTGGCATTACCAAATGCTTTGGTGCAGCTAAGGCTGTCCCTTTTAACAGCGCAACGCCATCCAGCCAAGCACCTTGCTGATGTTCAAAGACAAATAGATGCTCTGCATCTACAGGGCAAGCCGGCAGGTAGTAAAGACGCGATGGGTCGTGTCCGCATGCGCCATCGAGTTGACCGTTGAAAAGAACTTGGAAGTGATCGAAAACCTTCGAGATTTCATGTGCAGGCAGCGCCTCCTTTAACGGAAGTACGACCCGCCACTTGGGCTTTTCCTTAGTGTGAGAAAAGCTGCTGTGGATGACGGCCTCGTACCCGGAAATTCCTGATTTAACTTCTGCAACCGACATTCCAGAATCGATATCCAAAACAAGAAAATAAACTTGTTCCATGTTCGATGTAGAGCGTCCAGCCGAAATGTCACGGACAGAACAAGGAATCCAAGCCGCACCGTCTTTTTCCACTTTCCGCTTTTTATCGGAAGCCGTCTGATACTCATCGAGACTCATATCGCCATGGCGCAAATATTGGCCGGAGAGTAGAGAACAAAGTTGTTCCCAAGTTGTCTCCTGTTGATCGAGGGTGTTGTCTTGGCAGCTAGAAACGAGGTTGATAGTCATGTTAAGATTTTTCATGCTGCACCTGCTGTCAGCTCACCGAGCAGCGCATCCAATTCGTAATTTAAATTGCGCTCGCACCGATCTGCGATTGCCTTATCCAGTTCTGCCAATAGTTCATGAGAGCGATCAGCTTTTGTGACCTGGTCATCAAGCAATTGGAACATTTCGATTATCTCGGCCGGTGTGGGCATACCTTGCCTGCCAATCGATAAAATATCCTTTGCGAGTGATTCGAGGACCTCAATCATGAAACTCTGGGTATTCGTGAGCAGATCGATGCGATCTCTCAGCGCATTGAGTTCTCCAGAGGACAGTTGAAAATAGTCGGTGTCGGTGGTTTCATATGGACTCATGAAGTCGCCCATCGGCACGATCCCAGTATGAGTTCCTACGGCCAAGTCTTCAAGTGCCAACTGTTTCAGGTGCTCGTCGGCATGGCTGGAAATCTCATCATCAGAACGCTGTCCTCTCCCATACAAATACGCGAAAGCCTTCAGGTCGTGTATGTCATAGGAAATACTTTCTGACGAATTATCGAAGGGAATCGTGGGGTAGGCAGACAAACCGTGCATGTTCTTGGACAAGAACCAAACCCAGTTTTCGCCAACAAAAACTCGGCTCAAGAAACGAGCGGAGTTCACGATGCTGAGGTGGGTATTTTTGCTCATTGCAGCACCTCCCCGCCGACGACATTGCGTTCAACGAAGTTGTCTAAATCACATTGACGATATTTCACGCAGCGTCCAATTTTGACCCAGGGGAGGTTATAACGACGAGTGCAGGCCCAAACAGCCAGTGTCTGCGGTGAAATGCCAAGAAAGATTGCAGCCTCTTTGCGAGACTTCAAACTACTGCTTGTATTGCTATTTGTGTACGTCATTTCTGATTCCTTCCAATAAGCGTTGATCAATGTTTGTATTGCGAACATATTGTAGTCAGCATTGACTTAGTTTTTATTCAACTAGCTAATTTGTCCAAATGCCTGTGTAAAATGCAAAAAAATTCCTCCTAACGTACAATATTGGTACCTTCTTGATGATTGAAAAGAAGCCGAAAACGGCGCGGCAAGCTTTTGCGAAAGCCATAGAATCTGGCATTCCGAGGGGGGAGGTAATGCAGACGCTAGGGATCGCCCAGGCTACGTACTACAAGTGGAGATCCCGATTAAGAAAATACGGGGATGAGTGGGTGAATGGAGAGCTGATTACTAGAGCGATACGCTTTACTGATATGAGTGTTGAATCGACTCATTACCAGATTGTCGATATGAGTCTGCGTTTCCCAAATATGAGCTTAAAGCAATTGGTTTTGGTACTTAAAGTCGAGTTCGGCATTCAGGCAATTTCGTCCTCTACTGTTCATAATATTTTAAGTATGTATGGCATGGGCAAACGAGCGCAGCGTGCGGCTGAACTTCACCGCTATTTTCTTGACGGGCTAAATCTTTCAGCGGAGCAGGAGTTACTAATAGAATCAATCGATCCGATGGTTAGATGGAAGCTAGGAAAGGGACGACTGCCTGGTGAGGTGATTACTCAGGATGTGCTTCGATTTCATCACACCAGCCCATTTGGCACTGCCGCGATGAGTATCGTTGTTGATACATTAACTGGGCTTGCATTTGCATGCTTCCCAGAATCAACACAGTTTGAGTTGACAACAGATTGTGCTCGAATAGCAATCGAAGAACTGAAACGGCGGGGCAATGTTATTAAGGTCATATACATTGATTCAGGTTCCGACTTTGGCAAAGGTAAGGCTCAGCATCCCTACACCCAGTTGTTAATCAAACACAGAATAGAGAGTCGAGTTATTAAGTCGCCAACCAAACGTCAAAATCCCTGTATGCAAGACGTGTGGCATGTTTTACGCAGGTTTCTCTGTGAAGGAGGGGTTGCCGAGCCAGAAAAGTATCGAAATTGCTTGGCGCAACTCAATCCTCTAATAAAGGAATTTCTGGATAAGAATTACAATGCGTGATTTGTAGTAGTTCCGACTTGATCTGAAATTTAAGCTTTGCCAAAGGGTGGGGTCACCCGGTTTGATATAGGTGCGAATCTTTATCAAACTAATCGCGAAAGCGCCAAGGAATAACCACATGAATAATTTTCAACAGAACGTCATTAAACACAAGGTTGGCCTGCTGAATCAGGTTGCCGAACTCGTGTCCCGCGCCTTGAAGGTAATGGGATTATCCCGCGATATCTTCTATCGTTATCAATCGGCGCTGGAAAGCGGTGGTGTTGACGCACTGATCGGCGCCAACCGCAGAAAGCCTAATCCCAAAAACTGGGTTGAATAGGCGACAGAATTAGTAGTTGCCGCCTTCGCGCTGGTGCAACCGCTTTTTTGGTCAGGTACGGGTATCCAATGAGCTGCGCAAACGCGGCGTCTTTGTCCCATCCTCCGGCGTTCCCAGCGTTTGGCTGCGGCGCGATCTCTACTCGTTCAAGAAGCGCCTGACGGCACTGGAACGCCATGTTGCCGAAACGGGCGAGGTACTATCCGAAGCGCAAGTATGCGCGCTGGAAAAGAAACAGGACGACGATGTGGCTCATGGCGAGATCGAGACGGCCCATCCCGGCTATCTCGGCAGCCAGGACACGTTCCATGCTGGCACCTTCAAAGGCGTTGGCCGGATTTACCGGCAGATTTTCGTCGATACCTATTCGAAGTGGGTGGCAGCCAAGCTCTACACCACCAAGACCCCGATCACGGCGGCTGATCTGCTCAATGATCGGGTGCTGCCATTCTGCGCCGAGCTGGGCATGGGGATGATACGCATCCTGACAGATTGCGGCACCGAGTATTGCGGCAAGCCGGAATCGCATGACTACCAGCTCTATCTGGCCTTGAATGACATCGAGCATATCAAGACCAAGGTCAATCACCCGCAGACCAATGGCATCTGTGATGCGCTTCCACAAGACCATCCTGCAGGAGTTCTACCAGGTCGCGTTCCGGCGCAAGATTTACCGATCAATCGAGATGCTGCAAGTTGATCTGGATGAATGGCTGACCTACGACAACAACGACCGCACCCATCAAGGCAAGATGTGCTGTGTTCGAACACCTACTGAAACGATCATTGACGGAAAGGAGGGATGGCACGATAAAATCAACACATTGAACAACTGAATCTGAATTGACAGCTGCATCAATCAAACCGGGCGACTGTTAGATCGGATCGCAACTACTACACGTGATTGCATGTGGAACTGGCACATGAATTTTGATGCTACCTTAGTGTAGCAAGGGTGTAGCAATGAATAAAAATAAAAGGGCCTGCATTTCTGCAAGCCCTTGATTATTTGGTGCGCCCGGCACGATTCGAACGTGCGACCCTTTGGTTCGTAGCCAAATACTCTATCCAGCTGAGCTACGGGCGCTTTGAAGCACAAAATTAT
>JAYVLG010000073.1:0-3906 GCA_043759595.1 Sulfurirhabdus sp.
GGCGGTTTCGTCGATCTCGTTGCTGGAAACAATAACTGCCAATCATGGCTATAACGTATTAACCATTAGGAGAATCACAATGCCTCAAATCGAAGTTAACGGTAAAAGCTACGAAACTGATGAAGAAGGATATCTGCTGAATTTGGCAGAATGGAATATGGATGTCGCTGGTTATATCGCAAAGACTGAAAATCTCGAAATGACAGACAATCATTGGGAAGTGGTCAATTTTCTGCGTGAATACTACGAAGAATATCAAATTGCTCCCGCAGTACGTGTGCTGACAAAAGCCATAGGCAAGAAATTTGGCGCGGAAAAAGGTACCAGCCAGTATTTGTATGAACTTTTCCCCTATGGCCCAGGCAAGCAGGCATGCAAAGTTGCCGGTCTGCCCAAGCCCACTGGCTGTATTTAAGTAAAGCAGTAAAATTGTTTGCACTTCCCGCTCAACATCTAGATTCTGAATGACCATGACAATAATGTTCGCAGTTCTTTTTTACTTTGCAGCGGGATTGTTTGCTGTTGGCCTGACTTACCGTATCGTTAGCTATGCGCGCACCCCTGCGCCACTAAAAATTCCTACAACACCAGCACCCCGTACACGTACTGGTGTTGCATTACTGATGGCTAGAGAAGTTTTCTTCTTTGAAAGTCTGTTCAAAGCCAGTTTATGGACTTGGCTATTCAGTGCAATGTTCCACGCCGGACTTGTCCTGGTTCTTTTGCGGCATGTGCGTTACTTCATCGATCCCGTCTGGTCCTGGGTTATTTTTATTCAGCCCTTCGGCATCTACGCCGGATTCATGATGGTGGCAGGTCTTATGGGGCTATGGGCACGGCGCTTTTTTGTTGATCGTGTTCGCTATATTTCAACACCATCTGACCACCTGATGCTGGCAATGCTCATTACCATCGGAATTTCAGGTTTAGTCATGAAATTCATAACTCATACTGATGTTGTAGCGATCAAAAATTTCTTTATGGGACTCATGAGTTTCAGTATTCATACCCTGCCGTCTGACTGGATGATTTATCTGCACCTCTCCCTGATTGCGCTGCTGCTGATTATTTTCCCGTTCAGCAAGTTACTGCACGCGCCGGGACTATTTTTCTCGCCTAGTCGCAACCAGGTTGAAAACTCACGCGACAAGCGTCACATATCTGCCTGGGCGGCTAAATTGGAATCGGGTAAATAATAATGGCTATAGAAATTAAAGCACCACCCTATAGAGTCTTCAATATTGCCCCTGCGGTAAATCCGGGAGCGATGGAAAATACAAAAACATTTGTTGCGAACGACAAGATTCAAACAGCCTTGGGTTTTCCGGTATTTGAAACTCCAGACTGGCACGATAGAGCTATCAGCAAGATGGGCGACCTGCTGGGAAAATACCGCTCCCTTAAGGTCTACATGGACTCCTGCGTGCATTGTGGCGCTTGCTCCGATAAGTGCCATTATTTTATTGGTACTGGTGATCCGAAGAATATGCCGGTTGCCAGACAGGATCTCATGCGCAGCGTTTATAGACGCTATTTCACCTTACCGGGAAAGCTATTCCCCAAGCTGGTTGGAGCACGTGATCTGACCCGGGAAGTTTTGGACGAGTGGTACAACTACTTCCATCAATGTTCGGAGTGCCGTCGCTGCTCAGTGTTTTGCCCATACGGTATAGACACCGCTGAAATCACCATGGCTGCACGTGAGATACTGGACTATGTCGGTTATGGCCAGAAATATTCCAACGAAATTATAGGCAAAGTGCATGCAATTGGTAACAACCTGGGGCTGCCCAGACCTGCGCTGATTGACACTCTCGAAGGCCTGGAAGAGGACGTCAAGGAAGAGAGCGGCTTCGACGTTCGTTTCCCTATCGATGTAAAAGGCGCGGAAGTATTGCTTATCACCCCTTCAGCCGATTTCTTCGCTGAACCCCATATTGACAGCTTGATTGGCTACGCCAAAGTGTTCCACGCCGCAGGCATCAGCTGGACACTTTCATCGATGTCTTCTGAAGCGGGTAATTTCGGCATGTTTGTCGGAAACTACGAACAAATGCGATTAATCGCGTTGCGTATCCGCCAGGCTGCGCTTGAGCTGGGTGTCAAACGTATCGTCGTTGGCGAATGTGGGCACGCCTGGCGCGTTGCCTACAGCTTCTGGAATACATTGATTGGCGTGGGTGACGGCGGGAAAGACCCTTACGCGATCGAATTGCAAAAGCAATTGGATCATCGTTACAAGCAGCCTATGCATATTTGCGAACTGACCTGGGATTTGGCCGAGCGCAAAATCATTACTTTTGATAAAGAGGCAAACGACAAGCATATCATTACCTTCCATGATTCCTGCAACGTGGCGCGTGGTTCCGGTATGGGTGATATGTATGGCGGCCAATTTGAAATTCCCCGCAACATCGTCAGGGCAGTTGCCAATCATTTTCATGAAATGCCGGAAGGCACAACGCATGAACAGACTTTTTGCTGCGGTGGCGGCGGCGGCCTGCTGACTGACGACCTGCTTGACCTTCGTGTGAAGGGGTCGCTACCGCGCATGGAAGCTTTGCAACATGTAGTTGACGCACACGGCGTGAATTTCATGGCCTGCATCTGCGCGATATGCAAAGCACAATTTACTAAAGTTTTACCTTATTACGGATTCGACAGGCGTTTGATTGGCGGAGTGCATCAGCTGGTCAATAACGCAATCAGGCTTGGCGACAAATAAAATACAAGTTAAATTTAGGAGATAGGTAATGTCAGCAACTACGGAAGAAAAAGTTCTAAATTTCCGCCGCTACAAAGACGGTGATGCAAAAGGTTCAGCATTACGCGACCATATTTTTCAGGCAAGTTACACATACAAGTGTCCAACTTATATTCAGTCCACTCCTCCGTGCCAGGGCAGCTGTCCGGCAGGTGAGGATATTCGTGGCTATCTGGCCATTACACGCGGCACTGAAAAGCCGCCCAAAGGTACCACCTGGCAGGAATACGCATGGCGTAGGCTAACATCGGCTAATCCCTTCCCATCAGTGATGGGTCGGGTTTGCCCGGCTCCCTGCGAAACAGGTTGTAACCGTAATGAAGTTGAAGACCATGTAGGTATTAACTCGGTTGAACACTTCCTCGGCGAGTACGCAATCGCAAACAACCTTAAATACGTTAACACCAGTAAACCTACTGGCAAGAAAGTCGCCATATTAGGCGGCGGCCCCGGTGGCCTGTCTTGTGCATACCAGCTTGTTCTCAAGGGTCACGACGTCACCATTTTTGACGACCATGAACTGTTGGGCGGCATGATGCGCTATGGTATTCCAGGCTTCCGTACTCCACGTGAAGTACTGGATGCAGAAATTAATCGCATTATTGAACTGGGCGTGAAAACACGGATGAAGTGCCGTGTCGGCAAAGATATCACCCTGGAACAGATACGCAAAGATTTTGATGCCGTCTTCCTGGGCATGGGCGCACAAGCAGGCAGAGCATTGCCCCTTGCCGATGCGGACGCACCTAACGTCGTGACAGCGACCTCATTCCTCGACGCTTTCAACCAGGGCCGTCTGCAACACGTTGGCAAACGAGTGGTGGTTGTCGGCGGCGGCGATACATCGATCGACGTGGCAACAGTTGCACGACGCCTTGGACACATCACCCACGCCATGCCCACCGATATGGATAAAGCGATTGCCGGCCATATTGCACATGATGTTGCGTCGATTTCAGCCAAACAGGGCGCAGAAGTTACGCTGATATCAATCTTCGCAATTGACAAGATGGCTGCCAACAAGCATGAGATTGATCAGGCACTGGCCGAAGGTATATCGATTCAGGGCAGCCTGATGCCAGTGGGCGTGGTTAAAACAAACGGTCGCGCCACTGCATTACGCGTGGCAAAGTGCGAAGCCA
>JAYVLG010000074.1:0-4892 GCA_043759595.1 Sulfurirhabdus sp.
TGCGCGAGATGGATGCCCTGATGGGTGACATGCGCTTTCTGGACATTCGCAGCCGTCTGGCAAAAACACTCGCCCGTCTGGCGCTGCAACATGGCCGCACCGCAGGCAACGGCAGCATCCGCATTGATCTGAAGCTAAGCCAGGAAGACCTCGGCAACCTCATCTGCGCCACCCGCGAAAGCGTCAACAAACAGTTAAAGCAATGGGAAGGCGAGGGCGTGCTGGAGTGCAGTCAAAGCAGTTTCATCATCCACTCCATGCCGGTGCTGCAAGAAGTCGCAACGGGGCAGACAAAGATGTGAAGTGGTTCATAACACGGAAACGTAAAGTTTTATAAAGTGTGCTGCAACGGGGTGTTTTTAGTTGCCGTCACCTGTTCACTTACAGCGGTAAATATTCACTTTATAAAGGAGAATGGAATGAAAAACTCTTTGAAATTGATAGTGGGCGTATTGTTTATGGTGTTGATGATTGGACAGGCCAATGCAGACGCAAGAAGCGATAGACAGTGGCACAATAGGCATCAAAATGATCAGATGACCAGGACATCTGACTTACTTGTTAAAAACAATGCCCAAGTAACTCCCTATATGCCGAGTGATATAAGAGGGGAAGATGGAACGAGTGTTACTTGTGATGAACATGGAAATACCGTCGATGATAATCATACTACCGGTCGTTGCTGTACATATCATAGCAAGCAGACAGGGACGACATGGAAAATTCGCTATGCGGAACCCAATGGGGTTGCTGAGCAAGTGTTTAAGATTCAAAATCATAAACTGAAACTCTGGGCATCGTTCAATGAGCGTCAAGAAAATATCTATGCAAGTACCGACGCACAAAGATATGCCAGTGCACACTCAAATGGTGACAGTGGGATTGCACGAAATCAAGACGGTGAACCCTCAAGCAACCCCGCGCAAGAAGCGAGCAAGATCAATCAGGAAGACCTTATCAAAAAGGGTCTGGGAACAATCCTCCCAGGGATGTTCAGATAGTAAAAAACAATGGTGGCGAGAGGTATGCAAGCTCTCGTTTTTTTACGCCAAATTATATTACATACAGGAAACAAATCATGCGGAAGCTCAGGGCCAGGCCTTGACTTTGGACGGTAGAAAAATCAATAGCCTGTAATTCGTACTGCAAGAAGTGCGCAACAGGGCGGGCAAAGATCTGAAATGGTTCATAACATGGAAACGTAAAGTTTTATAAAGTTCATTTCAACGGGGCTTTTGTTTGAGCACAAATCAGAACAAACAGGGCATGTTTGAAGTCACCTTGCGAATTTTTTACATGTAATCGAATAACTTAATCTCTGAAGGAGAGAGAAATGAAGAAATCATTGAAAATGATGGTGGGTGGCCTACTGGTAATAATAGGCATGATAATGTTTACGACTGCACAGGCAATAAAGCAACTTACAGATGAGCAAAAATCCCAAGGGCTACGAGACGGATCTATTAGCCCTTACAAGCAGATATTTCATTACATTCCTATCGATGCTAAGAAGGTGCCTGAAAGACAAGGTAATTGTGATAAGAACTTTAATGAAGTGCGGGCAGGTTCGGACACGGCTGGAAGATGCTATAGATATTACAGCAAGAAAGAGGGAACAATGTGGACGATTCGTTCTGATGATTCCACAGTTTTACCTGAAAGAATAGGGCGATGGGAGAATAACAAGCCTGTACTTTGGGCAACATTTTTGGTGACATTCGATCCTTCGGAAAAAAATGGTGTCATATACGCGAGCCCAGAAGCTCAAAAATATGCGAGCACCTATGACGTTCGGATTGGCATAGCACTATCCGCTCAAGGAAGAACCCAGCAAGGTGCCCGCACAATCCCCTCCAACATCCAATAGAAGAAGCCTTAGCGAACAACGGGAAGAAAAATGTGCTATCGCAAGCAACACGAAAAGTGCAAGTACGATTGCAGAATGTCGGATATACCATCCAGGCAGTCCAGGCAGTCCAGGCAGTCCAGGCAGTGAAAGAAATCACGAAGCAAATAGCCCGGGCGGTGACGATGTTCCCATATCAAACCCCTCCAATGGAAATCAGGTGGAAGACGTGAAGAAAACTGTTGGCGATTTGCTGAAAAGATTTGGGCGGTAGTCTGGTTGGATCAACTCAAAACTTTGAAATCCATTTAAAAATATGTTGCAGTTTGCGCGACCAAAAATCGTTGCGTATTTTGGAGGGTCGTCATGATTGAAATTTTTTACGGCGCAACAATTTTTCTAAGCGCTTTTCTTCTGTTCCAGGTACAGCCTATCATTGGCAAGATTATTCTTCCCTGGTTCGGTGGATCCGCGTCAGTATGGACGACATGCATGCTTTTTTTTCAAGCCATGCTTCTGCTTGGATACTTGTATGCTTATGGAGTAGTTCGGTTCCTTTCGCCGGCCAAGCAGGGCACGTTGCATTTGCTTCTACTCATGTTGAGTCTTGCCATGCTTCCCATCATTCCCGATACAAGCTGGAAACCGGCAGGAAATGGTGACCCGGCGCTTCTGATATTGATAGTACTCATGGTGAGCGTCGGCTTGCCCTATCTGGTGCTCTCCACTACAGGGCCGTTACTGCAAGCATGGTTCGCCCGAGAAAAGCCGGGCACCATTCCCTATCGTTTGTTTGCGCTTTCGAATTTTGGTTCGATGCTTGCGCTCCTCACCTATCCTGTTGCAGTCGAGCCCTTCGCTCCGAACCGGCTCCAAGCGGGCATCTGGTCGGTGGGCTATGTGTGCTTCGCAGCGTTCTGCGGGATATTGGCTTGGCGAGTGGTAGCCGGTAGGCGAGTTGTCGTGGCGGCCTATATTGGTACCCCAATCGAGCCCGCCTCCACACCTGGGTTCAGCATGTATCTTATTTGGATAGCGTTAGCGGCCTGTCCCTCCGTGCTACTGCTGGCGGTGACTAATCACCTGACTCAAGATGTGGCGCCAGTACCTTTCCTGTGGATATTGCCACTGGCGTTATATCTGCTCAGTTTTGTTATTTGCTTTGAACGCAGCAAGTGGTACCTAAGGTCATGGTATGTTCCGCTGCTGGTGCTCGGCCTCTGTGGGATGAGCTATCTCTTGATCAACGGCGAAACGAATCAGTTGGTAACGTTGGTGCTGCCTGTGTTTGCCGCCACGCTCTTCGTCGCCTGCATGGTGTGCCACGGGGAGCTGGAAAGGCTTAAACCCGATCCCCGTTTTCTGACGGGCTTCTATTTGATGGTGTCGGTCGGTGGGGCGTTTGGCGGTTTATTCGTTGGCGTAATTGCACCACGCGTCTTCAGCGATTTCTACGAATTGCCGGTGGGGATTGTTGCAACTGCAATTCTGGTTCTGCTGGTTTTGATCCGGGACCGGTCATGCCGCTTGCACCGAAAGTGGTTCCAGCTGGGGTGGCTGGTGCTCGGCAGCATGCCTGTAGCGTTGGCTTACGCCTTGGGGAAGGGAGCCGTTACTTCTGATGAGATTGCGCGGGTTTCAGTCCGAAATTTTTATGGCAGCCTTAAGGTTAATGAATACGAGGACGGTGAAGACAGTTATCGCGCTTTAATGCATGGCGCCATTGAACATGGAAGTCAGTTCCTCAAACCAGAACGTCGTGGATGGCCAACCTCGTACTATGCCGTCGAGTCAGGGGTTGGCTTGGCGCTCACAGCAGCCAAGGCGGAAACAGGGCTGCGCGTGGGCATCATCGGACTCGGTGCCGGCACGCTGGCCGCCTATTCCCGTCCCGGAGACCATTACGTATTTTACGAAATCAATCCGCTTATTATCAAACTGGCGCATTCTGAATTCACTTATCTGGCGGATGCCAAAGGAACGATCGAAACAGTTGTCGGCGATGCCCGTCTGACATTGGAACGCCAGGCGCCGCAGGATTTCGACGTGCTTGTAGTGGACGCGTTCACGGGGGATTCCATTCCCGTGCATCTACTCACCCAGGAAGCATTTTCCCAGTACTTCCGACACCTCAAACCGAATGGCATCCTGGTAGTACATACCTCGAACCTGCACCTGAATCTAGACCCCATTGTTAAATTGGCTGCGGACCATTTTGGTAAAGACGCCAAGGTCGTGGAGTCCGACGAGGATGAGGAAAGAGAGGTTGACGTCGCGTCTTGGGTGCTGATCATGGACAAGCACAATCCACTATTATCCAAGGCGCTTACTGGAGTAGGGGAAGATATCAAGGTCGACCCGAAGCTGCGGCCCTGGACAGATGATTACAGTAGCGTGTTCGAGGTGCTCAATATCTTGTCTACGCAGAAATCAGAATAACTTTGCCGTAAGCTCAGGCATTGACTTTGAACGGTATGCAAAAGTCAAGAACCTGTAATTCGCACTGCACGAAGTTGCAACAGGGCAGACAAAGATGTGAAGTGGTTCATAACATGGAAACGTATAGTTTTATAAAATGTGCTGCAACGGGGTGGTTTTAGTCGCCATCATACGTTCATTAACACCAGTAAGTACTCAATTTTCTCTTGAAAGGAGAACGAAGTGAAAAATTCTTTGAAATTTTTGATAGGTCTATTTTTCGCAATGATGATGGTTGGACAAGTAGGTGCAACGAGTTCATATGAGGAAGATATTCATATTCATGACAATAAATATGTTTATTCATTTGTCCCCTCGGACATTAAGGTTATTCGAGGTCGCAACCAAAATTATGGTGCTTATCTGTGTGATGAGCACGGAAATGAGATTTATCAAAATAAAAAACCGAGTCAAGCAGTTCAAAATACCTCGATTAATACTCAAACTTGCTTGAGATATCACAGTAACTCTACGAGAGAATCGTGGGTGATTCGTTATGCCAAAGCACCTTATGGTCCAGTTTATGCTCAGCATATATTTCAGTTGGAAAATAGACGACTGAAACTCT
>JAYVLG010000075.1:0-39302 GCA_043759595.1 Sulfurirhabdus sp.
CAAACCAGAAAACAAGCGATTCAGGAGATTACCGAGTATATTGAGATATTCTATAACCGACAAAGAAAACAGGCCCGACTAGGCTATTTGTCACCCGCAGCTTTCACGAAGCAATACTATGAAAAACAGCTCGTGGCTTAACCTGTTGGACTCTTTGTTTGACAACCGACCTCATAAACACTTAGTTGCCGCTGTGAAGATGCCATATACACACCTTAACTTTTGTTACCTCACGCAGTTTAGTCCATGGCACGTTTCTGTCCCATGTTAAGTTGAGCCAACTCGATATCGTAAACGAGATGCCAAATTATTAGACGAAACTAACCGTTGAACGTTATAACAGTTATTCACAGAAAAATTCGGGATCGGGATTTAACTGAGTCAGGTCATAATAGTTCATATGCCAGTAAAAACCCTGTGATGGTCATTAATACCAGTCCCTGCATAAAGGCCAGGTCGGCAATTTTTTCATACCAGGCAAAATGTTTGTCATCGTATCCCACCCGAATGGAAAAATAAGAGAAACCTGCGCTGATCATGAAAATGGCTGAATCAAATGCGAGTAATTGGTCTACTCGGCCGAGGGGCATTTTTACGCCGATTAATTTCACAATACTGATAACAGTCATGCAGACCCCTATCATTGTTGCTGATGTGGGAAGTATATGAGAGGAAAGGTTGGATCTCATTGTGATTTCTCTTTCTTTTAAATTGTGATGAATGTCACTGTAAGCAGACAGCTTATCCTGTGAATAGTTTCTGGGTGAAATCTGGTTTTGGATATCGCGTGCGAATGTTCCATGCAGACTTCTTTGGGTGCTACAAATCACATAAGACCTTGATATGCGCAGTAGCGCTTCTTCCCAGAGCATGTAACGCATATCCACCTTCCAATGTTGAAACAATGCGTTTTTTTGCATATTTTTCTGCTATGGTTTTGATTTGTTCGGTTACCCAGGTGTAATCCGAATCCACTAAACCAAAGTTGGCCATCTCATCTTCACGGTGTGCATCAAATCCGGCGGATATAAAAATTATTTCTGGTTTGAAATTGTTTAATGCCGGCAGCCAATAGTCGGTGATTGCTGATTGAAATGCGCTGCTATCTGTGCGCGCAGCGAGGGGAACATTGATCATGTGTTCGTTTCCGCTGTCTGCGCCGCTATAAGGATAAAAAGGATGCTGAAAAGTGGAGCACAACATGACACGAGGGTCATCCTTGAAGATGTCTTCGGTGCCATTTCCATGGTGTACATCAAAGTCTGCTATGGCGATTCGTTTTAATCCGTACTGTGCCATGGCGTGAGCAACGCCCACGGCAACATTGTTAAAAAAACAGAAGCCCATGGCGCGGTTATGTGTTGCATGATGGCCGGGAGGACGCACATTGCAAAAAGCATTTTCCACTTTGCCTGTTATTACCAGATCTGTTGCCAGTACGGCTGCGCCAGCAGCGCGTAATGCCGCTTCCAGTGTGAACGGATTCATGGCCGTGTCAGGGTCTATGCTGGCTAATCCATGTTGCGGGGCGGTTGCTTTGATAGTGTTAATATGGTTTTCTGAATGTACGCGTGCGAGTTGTTCATGAGTTGCCAGTGGCGCCTCATGGTGCTGCAGAAAAGAAAAAATACCGGATGCGATTAATTGGTCTTCGATTGCACGAAGCCTCGCAGGTGATTCAGGGTGATCGTTTCCCATGTCATGTTTGTGGCAGGCTGGGTGGGTGATAAATGCAGTTTGCACAAGCGGTTTCCTGATGTTTTTTTATATTTAATCACAGGTGCGCAAAAAATTGCAGGTTGATGTAATAAACACCTGAGAAAATACTTTCAGTAGGCGTTGGTTAGACGTTAAACAGTATGATTAATTTATGGTAGGCAAAATATGGGTCAGCATTACCTTAGTCCACTTTTTTCACCCCGCTCAGTTGTTGTCATCGGTGCGAGTAACCGGCCGGACTCCGTGGGCAGTGTGGTATTCAAAAACATGTTGGAGAGTGGCTATCAAGGTAAGCTCTACCCCGTCAATCCTCATCATGCTGAAGTGCAGGGGCAACGTGCTTACACCAGTATTGAGGCGATTGGCGAGCCAATTGATCTGGCTGTTATCGCAACCAAAGCTGCAACCGTGCCGGATATTATTGAAGCCTGTGGCAAGCATGGCGTGCGTGCAGCGGTTATTTTATCTGCAGGTTTCAGTGAAGCCGGTGCAGAAGGTATCGCTCTGGAGCATGCAGTGGTTAAAAATGCGCGGCGTTATGGTGTGCGATTGATTGGGCCCAATTGTCTGGGAATCATGCGTCCGGCAATTGGCTTGAATGCTACATTCAGTAATGGAGGGGCAAAAGCCGGGAATCTGGCGCTGATTTCCCAGTCGGGAGCGCTGTGTACCGCTATTCTGGATTGGGCTCATCCTAACGATGTGGGCTTTTCAAGCATTATTTCCATGGGTGCGACGGCAGATGTGGATTTTGGTGAGATTCTCGATTATCTGGTATCGGACCCGCAAACCGAAAGCATTCTGCTTTACATTGAAGGTATTCACCATGCACGCAGCTTTATGAGTGCGTTGCGCGCAGCGGCAAGAATCAAACCGGTGATCGTTGTAAAGGTAGGGCGCCATGAGGCAGGGTCAAAAGCGGCCTTTTCTCATACGGGCGCATTGGTAGGCTCGGACGATGTGTTTGATGCTGCTTTACGGCGCGCTGGTGTGGTAAGGGTGAATACAATTGTGCAGCTATTTTCCGCTGCGAAAGCACTTTCTACCCGATTCCGGCCAATTGGCAACAAATTGGCTATTGTGACAAATGGTGGTGGGCCGGGAGTAATGGCAATCGACCATGCCGTTGATCTGGGGGTGGCGATTGCAGTGCTTGGCGAGGACACGTTAACTCAGTTGAGTGCCGGGCTGCCGCCGACCTGGTCTCATGGTAATCCTGTGGACATTATTGGTGATGCTACCGCTGAAAGATATCGCTATGCCGTGACGAGCTGTATGCAAGATGCAGAGGTGGATGGCGTGCTGGTGATATTGACACCGCAAGCCATGACTCAGCCTTTGGAAGTGGCGCAAACTGTCATAGACGTGGCAGGAAAATTCAATAAGCCTTTGATTGCTTGCTGGATGGGAGAGGTGCAGGTTGCAGAAAGCAGGCTGGCATTTGCTCAGGCAAAAATTCCCGGCTTTCGCACGCCGGAGCCGGCAGTAGAAGTGTTCTCCTTTATTTCCGCTTACTATCAGAACCAGAAATTGCTGATGCAGACCCCTGGCCCGTTGTCTCACCACGATGAACCGGATGTGGAAGGCGCCCGTTTGCTGATTGAAAGCGCCTTGGCGGAACATCGTACCATATTAAACGAGATGGAATCCAAGGCGATTCTGGCGGCTTTTCACATCCCTATAGCAAGCGCTATGGTAGCGCGTTCTCCAAACGAGGCGTTATTGCTTGCCGAAGAATTGGGACTGCCGGTTGCCATGAAGATCAACTCCCCTGACATTACGCATAAATCCGATTCCGGGGGGATTAGACTCAATTTGGGTAATGCGCAAGCTGTTCGGGCTGCTTATCACGAGATTATTCATTCAGTGGAAAAAAATCGACCCAATGCCAGAATAGATGGCGTAGTCATTGAGCCAATGATAATCAAGCCGAATGGCAGAGAGCTAATGGTTGGTGTGACTAGCGACCCGGTATTTGGCCCGGTCATTACCTTTGGTGCGGGGGGTGTTATGGTTGAGGTGTTGGGTGATAGGGCGGTTGGACTGCCGCCGCTTAATAGTTTCCTGGTTGGTAATATGATTCGTAAAACCCATATATCAAAACTCTTGGGTGCGTTTCGCCATATGCCACCTGTCGATATGGCTGCGCTGGAAAGCGTGCTTTTGCGTGTTTCGGAAATGGTGTGTGAATTGCCCTGGATTAAGGAGATGGATATTAATCCGCTCATTGTGGATGAGGCAGGCGCATACGCTGTCGACGCCCGTATTGTGGTGGATTTTCCTCCATCCTTAGCCAGCCGTTACGCGCATATGGCCATTCACCCATACCCTACCCATCTTGTGACACGCTGGCAATTGCCCGATGGAACGGATCTGACCATTCGCCCTATTCGTCCGGAAGATGCAGAACTGGAGCAAGTATTCGTGCGAGGACTATCAGAGGAATCCAAATATTTCCGTTTTATGGATTCGTTGCAAGAGCTCTCGCAAAGTATGCTCGTGCGCTTTACGCAAATTGATTACGATCGAGAAATGGCCCTCATCGCTGTGTTGGAACTTGATGGTCAGGAAAAAGAGCTGGGTGTATGCAGGTATATCACCATGCCTGACGGTGAATCCTGTGAATTTGCGCTGGTTGTAGCAGATGAATGGCAACATAAGGGTATCGGAAATAAATTAATGAGCATCTTGTTTGACATTGCTCGCGCTAAAGGGTTGAAAATCATGGAAGGGGAAGTGTTAGCTAAAAACAGATCTATGTTGGGTTTGGTGGGTAGATTGGGTTTTGTTGTGAACACTAGCGAGGAAGATGCTTCAATCAAGCGAGTAGTTAAGCAATTATGAAATGGGTTTTTAATTATGAGAATGGGTGCCAAAGCTCATCCATATTTATACAGGCTGCAAATTTTATATGGCTATGAATAATGGTCGAAAATTCTTGCGCTTTAATTTTGTGTGAATGGAAGGTTGTATGCTGCAACTTGGGTTAACCCATTGTGCAGATAGCGAGAATGCCATCCCGCCTTTTTAAATATTTCTTCAAATTGCACAAATAAAGTCAATCTGGCTTTATTTTTTGATCCGTCAGGGGTGGACAGTTAACCCTTATTGAACGTTCTGCAGCGAAAACATCAAGTATGTGTCGGTAATTTTTACAGCAAAACAACCATCCTGACTTGTTGCCTTTAACGAATGATTTTGACACTGATAAGCCCGGTATCTGGCATTGGTTGGGCAGGTCCATCAATTAAATATCGTGTATTTTATTCAATGAAGTATGCCGCCTGAGAACCATCTGGATAAAAATAGTTGTCGAATAATTTTACATTTTATCTGAAAGTGAGAAATAGTTTGTTTGTAATGTATTGTTTTTTATTAAAAATAAAAAATGGCATAAACATTGCTACAGAAATATTTGTCAGTTTCATGCTTTTAGAATGTCGCCTATAAAAGCTAAAAACTCAATAAAATCTGTAAAATTTGAGGGCTGCAGGTATGAAATCATTTCTCTCCGCGCATCTATTACGAAAACCGGCAGCATTTTTGGTGCTCTTCGCACTGACATTCACTCTGCCACAATTTACCTATGCTTCACTGATTGGTCAGACAGTTACGGCTACTTACTTGGATAATACCCCGTTTACAAGTAGTGATACCGTTACAATTGGCGCCGGAACAGAGATATCGGGGAGCGATAATACCAAGAACCTGGTGCTGGATGCGATATTGTTTAGTGCGGACTATATAGACATCGGTGCATTCAATATTGTGATTCAACTCAGCGGGGGTGGGGACACAATGCCAGGTGGCTATTCAAACGCTGGCTTTAATGTTTTTCCAGGAGCTCGCCTGGAATTTACTGGCTTCAGTTTTGCTCCAGATATTCTGAATGGGGTGACACTTTCACTGAACAATGCGATAGGCCTGAGTAATGCAGATCTCGCTTTTACTGCTTCCACACTGACTCTGAACAACCTTGGAAACCTGGGTATATTTGGGGCAACGGTAAATAATCACGGCCAGATTGAACTGAGTTTTCAAGTTACGCAGCAGCCACCACCACCACCACCACCACCACCTCCTCCTCCAGGTGTGCCGGAACCTGGCACTCTGGCTTTACTCGGACTTGGTCTGGCCACATTAGGGCTACGTCGGGTCAAGGCTTTCGGACTAAGCAATTGCTGAATGATTGATATACCAAATTTGTCAGGGGAGCACGTCATGAATCGTCGTCAATTTCTGTCAACGGGTGCAGCAGCTTGTACTGTCGGGTTTGCTGCTTCAAATGTGATGGCAACACCCCGACAACAAAAGTTGAATGCTGAGAAATATTCAAAAATGTGGTTCCAGCAGGCTTTAAATGGGCAGTTCCATTTGGATGATAACAGTTGGCAAGGTGTCAGGATGGAACTTGTGGCCGTGAATGATGGGCCTCAGTCCAGTAAGCTGGAGCAATTTTCTGTGGTATTTCAAACAAACAGCAGCAAGCAGGTGTCATCGGGGTTATACCATGTCAAGCATGCTAGCGATGGCTGGTTTCAAGTATATCTTGAGCGTGGATTAATGAGTGAAAATGGCCTGCAATATCATGCAGCATTTAATCGGCTCACCTGAAATAGATAAATAGTATAAAAAATTCCGGAGGATGCGATGGCAAATCCATTTTTGGGTGAAATCAGAGTGACCAGCTTCAGCTTTGCTCCAAAAGGTTGGGCACTGTGTAATGGGCAATTACTGCCTATCAACCAGAATCAGGCGTTGTTTGCTTTACTGGGTACACAGTATGGAGGCAACGGGCAAACCACATTTGCTTTGCCCGATTTGCGAGGACGTTCGCCGATCCATGCTGCCGCTGGGTTTGTACAAGGTCAAGCGGGAGGCGAGGAGGCGCATCTTCTTACTTCTGCTGAAATGCCTGCGCATAGTCATGCTCAAGGATCGGCTGCACAGGCAACCGGCGTAAATCCGGCAAACAGCGTTCTGGCTGCCAAGCCCCGGCGGGGAAGCAATGTTTATGCTTCAAAAACAAATCTTGTAGCTTTGTCGGGGCAGGGTTCTGCCGGAGGTAACCAGTTGCATGACAACATGCAACCGTATCTCACACTCAATTTTGTGATCGCGTTGCAGGGAATATTCCCAAGCCGCAACTGATTGTAATCTTAAAAGTAGAGGTTTATATGGCTCAACCCTATGTTGGTGAAATACGAATGTTCGGTGGTAATTTTGCACCAGCTGGCTGGGCGTTCTGCGATGGACAATTGCTGCCCATCTTGGGGAACGAAACCTTGTTTGCATTGATCGGCACCTCTTATGGTGGTGATGGACAATCTACTTTTGCTTTACCTGATTTGCGTGGTCGTATACCTATTCACCAAGGACAGGGGGCAGGATTAAGCTCTCGGGTATTATCTGAAACAGGCGGGGCGGAATCTGTCACGCTTACCTCGGCCCAAATGCCCGCGCATGTTCATAAAATCGGTTCAGGGGCAGCAGCAACATTAGCTGATCCGAGTGGTAATGTTGTGGCTGATACCGGTGCGACGGCGATTTATGGTACTGCCCCGGCGACAGTTTCAATAGCTCCTGAGGCGAGTGTATCTGCAGGAGGTAATCAGCCTCACAATAACTTGATGCCTTACCAATGCGTCAGTTTTATTATTAGCATGTTCGGGATTTTTCCTTCACAAGCCTAAGGAGATGGTTATATGGATCCGTTTGTCGGAGAAATACGAGCAGTAAGTTTTAACTTTGCTCCCGTGGGCTGGGCACTGTGTAATGGGCAATTGCTTCCGATATCTCAAAACACCGCGCTGTTCTCTCTTCTTGGTACAACCTATGGGGGAAATGGACAAACTACTTTCGCATTGCCCAACCTGCAAGGTCGCGCAATGATGCATCCAGGGCAGGGGCCAGGTCTTGCATTGCATTTTCTGGGTGAAACAGGCGGAACCGCTATTGAGACGTTGTCCCCAGCCGAAATGCCGGTGCATAATCATGCAATTAGTGCTGCAATTGGTCCAGCTACTACTGGCACGCCTTCAAGTGCAAACAGCCTTGCTGCAGGAGCGGTAAATACTTATGGAACACCGAACAATCTGGTGCCAATGGGGGAAGTGGTTGGAGGAAGTCAGCCTCATAACAATATGCAACCCTATCTGGTGCTTAATTATGTCATTGCTCTGCAAGGCATTTTCCCTACCCGATCTTGAAGTGTAGATTTGGATGACATTTTGAACCCGATATCAACGCCGTGTTGTTTGAGAGAATCGGTGGGATTACGTCCAGCACAGGCGGCAGACAAAGCATTTTTGTTTGAAGTTTATGCGAGCACACGTATTGGTGACATCGCTTTACTTAATTGGGATGAATCGCAAAAACTCGCTTTTCTGGATATGCAGTTTAATGCTCAGCATCATTATTACACTACGCAGTTCCCCGATGCGCACTGGGATATCCTTGAATTGGAAGGTGAAGGAATCGGACGCCTTTACACCAATCGGCGCGATCATGAAATTCATATCATAGACATCACCTTGTTGCCCGAATTTAGAGGCAAAGGTATTGGCAGCAGTTTGTTACAGACTTTAATGGATGAGGCGGCCTCATTAAATAAATACGTACTTGTGCATGTTGCACAATTTAATCCGGCTATACGTTTGTATCAAAGATTAGGGTTCAGGCTTGTAAGTGATGATGGCATGTATAAGAGGATGGAATGGAACCCTTGAATTACTGTATATAGCCAGCTTTTAGGAAGTTTTTTCACTGTAGATTTCAGCTTTTACTGAAAATGTGAGATTTTATAGGAGATGTCGAATGAAAACTTTTTTAATGCTGGTTGCGGTGACATTGATTGGCGTAAGTAGTGCGCAAGCAATGCCCATTGTTTACAAAGCGACACTGTCAGGTGCCGCTTCTAATACGCCCTCCCCAGGAACCGGGTTGGCAACCTTGGAATATGACGCTTCTTTGCATACACTATTGGTAGATGTCAGTTTTGCGGGGTTGATGGGTGCAGTCACTGCGGCTCACATACACTGTTGTATACTCGCGCCGGGTAATGCAGGCGTGGCAACGACTGTACCGACTTTTACGGGTTTTCCTTCAGGTGTTACCAGTGGTGCTTACAATCATTTGTTTGATTTGACGCTGGCTTCAAGTTTTAATCCATCCTTCGTGACGTCCAATGGGGGTAATGTTGCTAGTGCAGAAATGGCTTTTGTAAATGGGCTAAATACCAATAGTGCTTATTTTAATATTCATACAAACGTTTATGCCGGAGGGGAAATCAGAGGATTTTTTGCTGCGGTACCAACATCGGGCAACGTGCCTGAGCCAGCTACTTTGTCGTTATTGGGATTGGGCATCGCTTCGCTTGTGATTTTACGGCGGAAACGGGAAATTTAATCAAGCTGTCAATACAGTAGCAGGACAATGCTTGCGATTGCATGCATCCGTTTTACAGGGCTCGTCTTTTAGCAAATGTTGTGAATGTAAATTTTTTTGTTAATCGGCTGTTCGATCAGTTAATTGTAATTCGCCTTGGAGCGGTGGATTGACTTCCTGAGGTGCAATGCTCGATGTAAGCGAACTGGCGCGTACACCAAGTAATCTCAGCCTCTGGTTTAGAGGTACGCGTTTAAGGCACTCTCCCGCAGCACGCCGGATTGTGGCTGGATCGGCGGTAGGGCTGGGGAGTGTTATATCGCGCGTCACGGTTCTGAAATCATCAAACCGTAATTTAATCCCGATGGTTCGACCAAGGTAGCCTTTGCGCTGCAGATCTGCTGCCACGCGTGTGCACAGATGTGTAAAAATTTCCGTCAAAGCGGCGCGGTCGTGGAGGGCATGCAGATCTTTTTCAAAGGTGCTTTCACGACTGATCGACTTGGGCTCTGAACGGGTGATGATCGGGCGCTCATCTATTCCGTGTGACGCTTCATACAGCCAGTATCCATAGCTTTTACCAAAGTGCGCCTGCAGAAAAGCGGGATTGGCTTGTGCAAGATCTTCAATTGTGGTGATGCCTAGTTTGGCGAGTTTTTCGGTTGCCTTGGGGCCAATGCCATTAATTTTTTTGACGGATAAGGGCCATATTCGCAGCGGGATTTCTTCCATGCTCAAAATAGTAATGCCGTCCGGCTTGTCGAGGTCTGAGCAAATTTTTGATAATAATTTGTTGGGTGTGATACCGATGGAGCAGGTGAGCCCCGTAGCATTGTGGACAGCGCGCTTGATACGTTGTGCGAGTGTCAGGGTATCTTCTGGTAAATCGCTCAGATCAATATAGATCTCGTCTATGCCCCGGTCTTCAATGCGTGTTGCAATATCAGCTACGGCAGCCTTGAATAAACGCGAAAAATGACGATAGGCATCAAAATCGACTGGTAGTAGAAAAGCATCTGGTGCCAGTAATGCCGCTTTCATGACACCCATGCCCGAAAAAACGCCCAGCGCACGCGCTTCATAAGTGGAGGTGGTAATTACGCCTCTTCCGGCATACTCGCGAAGTCGTGCAAAATGTCGGCTGCCATCCTTATTGATGGTGGGTTGGTGATCTCGACGCCCACCAATTACAACAGGATGGCCGCGTAACTCTGGATAGCGCAGCAGTTCAACTGAGGCGTAAAAGGCGTCCATATCGAGATGAGCAATGCGGCGATTTTGATCATTCATGGAGGTTTGTTGAATAGCGGTTTAGGTACACACATGCAAATACATATTGCCAAATTATACTGTTTATTTACTTGGTGACATTGAGCGTTTAACAATGTGCCTTGCCCAGTTTGTTGCTAAGGTTCGACCTTGCCGTAGTAAAAAGTTTTTCAATGTGAACCCTGCCGCAAAAATATTTTGTAATTCATGAAGTTGTAACAATGAAAATACATAATTCCATCAACTGAATAATTTAAATAAAAATATTTATGGAGATGACGATGGCTGAAAAATATACAGATGAAAGTTTGGCTTACACACTGGCTTTGGATGTGTGTGATAGATGGAAAGTGGCAAATGGTTATAAAACCTTGTCGGCAGATGATTTGTCAGCAGTTAAAGCATGGGTGAGTACATCCAGGGGTTTAATCTCTAAATCACCTTACTTACAGGAATTGGCTGTCAAAGGGATAGATGGTTTAATGGCTCGGCAGCATCAGGTCAAATCAGAGGGCGGGGAGTTAAAGTTAGTGAGTGCTTGAATCCGGGTTAAATGCTTTTAAATCTATGTGTGTTTGTAATTTTTTATTTTTAATTAAGGTATTGCAGCTGTTGTAACTCCTTAAAAGTAATCTTGCTGGTTAGTCATCTGGAATTTTTGCTATTGTTTTCTCTGCTGGAAAAGGTTTGTAACCTGCCCGGCTGGAGAAATGTCATCCGGAACTCGTGTCATTTCTCCAGGTGGATCAAGAAAAAACTTTATGTTTTGTTCGCTTCAACCTGAATCGCGATTTTTACTTCATCTCCAAGCGCAGGGGCGTATTTGCTGATTCCAAAATCTGTACGCTTGATCATGGTGGTGGCGTTTGCACCGCAAGTTGCCACTTTTGTCATGGGGTGCGGCGCACATTTAAAGTGATCAATTTGCAGGCTGACTGGTTTGGTAACGCCATGCATAGTGAAGTTTCCCTCTGCACCCACCAGTTTATCGCCATCAAATTTGAGTTTGTTTGAAGTGAAGGTGATGGTGGGGAATTTTTCTGCATCGAAAAAGTCTTCTCCCTGCAAGTGCTTTTCAAGATCTGGCAGGCCGGTGCTAATTGAAGTAGTGTCAATTGTGATATCGATTTTGCCTTGTTTGCTGGTGGTGTCGAGTTCAACATTTCCTGATGTATGGTTAAATCGACCGCGCTGTATGGAATAACCAAGATGGTTGATTTCAAAGCTGGGGAAGGTGTGGCGGGGGTCAATTTTATATTTGTCTCCTGCGAATGCAGATACGCTAATCAAGCTGGTAAGTGTCAATGCAATAATCGATTTGTTCATAGTATTCTCCAAATGGTTGTATCTGATTAAGGGTTATTTTTTGGTGGGGCTGATCAGGAAATGAAATTTGATCATGACTTCATTGGCTACAACTGAAGTGTCGCGCCAAATGCCGGAACCTATGTCATATTCCAGTCTTTTTAAAGGGAAGGCACCATCTACAACTAAAACGCCATTTTCTTGTTTTAAAGTGAAAGGTGCCTTGATTTCCAGGGTTTTCCCTTTAACTGACAGTTTCCCACTGGTTTCAAATTGTCCGTTTCCTGATGATTTTACTGAACTGGAAACAAACAGGGCTTTGGGAAATTCGCGTGTATTGAACCATAATTTACCTTTGACCTCATCATTTGCTTCCGCACTGCCAGCATCTATGCTGTTGAGATCAATTTCGATTCTCGCTATTCCTGTTTCAGGTTTTTCTTTATCCAATGCTATCTGCGCAGTAAAACGGTTAAAGTTGCCTTCTACGGGGACATTCATCTGCTTGGATACGAATGTGACAGTGCTTTTTTCCAATTGCACAACGTTATATGTCGCTGCTTGTGCCAAATTGACTGCAATGAGCATCAGAATGGTAATAAAGTATTTCATTTTTCATGTTCCTTGTTTAAAAATGGAATCATCCGGCCGAGGGTGTTGTCGCGGTCAATAAAGAAGTGCTTTAGAGCCGCTGCAACATGCACAATGACCAGTCCCAACAAGAAAAAATTGAGCGTCTGATGTATTTCTGCTAACAAGTTGCCAAGCGATTTATCTTTACCTATTAAATCAGGCAGGGGAAAAATACCCAGATAAACAGTCTGGAATCCTTTGGCAGAGCTCATTAACCAGCCTGTTATCGGAATGATGAATATCAGCATATAAAGCAAATGATGCAAGCTATTGGCTGCTTGTCTTTGCCAAGCTGGTATGGACTCAGGCAAAGGAAGTGGTGTATGCGTGACTCGCCATGACAATCGAGCAATTGCCAGCAGGAAAATGGTTACGCCCAGCCATTTATGGTAGCTGATTAATTGAAGTTTGAATGGTGAAAATGGCAGGTCACTCATGATCATGCCAATGGGGAACGTGCCAATAATCAGAAATGCTACCAGCCAATGTATTGTGATGGCTGTTTTGGTATAACTTGCTGAATATTTCATATACTTGCCTTGTTTCGCACATGTGCCTTTGTAAAAGCTTCTCTTAGCTGACTTAAAGCGGTTTTTATGTTTGACAGATCCTCTGACGAGAGTTCAACAAATGCTTCTTCAATATGGGCTAAGTGCGCTGGGAATATACGCGTAAATAATGCTTCGCCTTTTTTAGTCAGTTGCACAATCTGGCTGCGACCATCAATCGGAGAACTGATGCGTCTGACAAGTTTTTTGATAGTCAGCCTGTCCACGATGCCCGTGAGCGTCCCCTTGGTGATCAATGATTTTTCACCGAGTTCCTTCAGTGGCATACCTGATGTGTTGCCAAGCGTAGCAATAATGTCGAACTGAGGTGGGGTTAATTCGAATGAGCGAACATGCATGGCTGAATAAGCCTCAAATGCCTGGTAGGCTTTGGCTAGCTCACGTAGTGCCGGGAGAATGGGTTTATGTTTCACATCAATTTAACTTTTTAGTTCTAGTTAGGACAATATAGTGCTGATTAGAACTATAGTCAAATGATGCGCATTTAACTAGCCAGAAGAGTGGGCTTTGCTTATCGTGTAACGCACAAAAAATAAACATCAGGCTTCAAATTGAACGTTCAAAGTTAATACGGTAAGTATGAAAAAAAACGATAAAAAACGGGAGTAAAATAAAAACCCTAAAGAGAGGATCTTCTCTTTGGGGTTTCAGGGGGTGGTGGAGTGTGCTTAACCAGTATTACGCATGCCGCCAGCAATCGCATTAATTGATCGCAACAGCGGGTTCAACCATTTGTCACGCTCTTCTTGCGGCAATGATTCATCCCTGCAACGTTTCAGCAACATAACCTGGATATGGTTGAGCGGGTCCAGATAGGGGCTGCGGCGGGTTAACGATAAAGCTAATTGAGGTGTCTCCTGAAGCAATCGGGTAGCGCCGGTGATACTCAGGATGTGCGAAACAGTGCGGTTGTATTCGTTCCGAATTGTCTGGTAAATCGCGTTTGCCATTGCCTTGTTTTCTGCAAGTTCAGCGTAGCGTGCAGCGATTTCCATATCTGCTTTGAAAAGCGACATTTGGGTATTGCTGAGAAGTGAGCGGAAAAAAGGCCATTCTACATACATGCGCTGTAATTTCGCCAGTCTGTCAGGGTCGTTACCTCGCCAGTTTTCAAGAGCGGTGCCTATGCCAAACCATGCGGGCAGGGTGTGTCGAGATTGTCCCCAGCCAAATACCCAGGCAATAGCACGTACCGAGCTTTTGGATCGATCACCTTTTTTGCGATGGGAAGGGCGCGAACCGATGTTCATCAGGCCGATTTCTGTGACGGGTGTGGCTTCGTAGAAATAATCAACGAAACCGGGCGTCTGATCTGTCAAGCCGCGATAGGCTGACTCGCCGTCCATTGCAAGCTGATCCATGATTTGCAGGAATTCGCTTCGGTCGGTGTTCTGTTCGCGTATCAAGCTGGTACTTGCTTTGAGTAATCCTGTGATGCCCATGGATAATTCATAGGCAGCAGTTTCAGTATTGCTGTATTTATATGATAAAACCTCACCCTGTTCGGTGAGCTTGATCTGACCGCGCACAGTACCTTCCGGTTGTGACAGAATAGCTTCGTGCGTCGGACCGCCACCACGGCCCACCGTTCCACCGCGACCATGGAATAAACGGCAATCTATACCGCGCGCACGAGCCAGAGAGGTGATTTTAGTCTGGGCTTCATAGAGCGACCATACAGAAGCCAGGATTCCACCATCTTTGGCGGAGTCAGAGTATCCGAGCATGACTTCTTGCATGTTTCCTGAGCTCTTGAGCAGGGAAGCATAAGTCGTGTTGTTAAGCAGGTTCGTCATCACTGGTTCAATATGTTCCAGATCGATAATGGTTTCAAACAGAGGTGAAACACGGATGTTACAGAACCATTCATTGCCATTGCGACCAGCAAGTCCGGTAAGACTGGCCAGAAATATGACTTCCATTACGTGGCTGGCGGTGTGAGTCATGGAGATGACATAGGCACCAAAAGCCTTGGGGCTGATTTCATGGCGCATTCGGGACATGACTTCAAGCGTCTCGAAGGTTTCCCTGGTTGCTTCGCTGAGTTTGCTTTTGTCTATCTTGAGTTCTTTGGCATGGGAAATTGCATCGCCTAAAGCTTCTAAACGCTCGATTTCGTTCAGGGCGCTATAATCAGGAAGTGTCGCTAGTTGCAAGAAAAGCTCTGAAACCGCATCTGTATGGCGTGTGGATTCCTGGCGAATGTCCAGATGCACCAGGAAAAAACCGAAAGTTTCAGTTTGGCGGATCAGATCCTGCAACTCTCCATGGGCCGCATCATTATCACCATGGCTGATCAATGAATCACGAATCAGATATAAATCTGCAAGGAACTCTTGTTCAGATAGATACCCATCGCCGTAAGGGCTGTCATCGTAACCCTCGAGATGGGCTTCGATTGCATTAAGACTATGCTTGAGGCGATGTCGTATCACATACAGCTTGCGGCGGTAAGGTTCTTTGTTGAAACGTTGTGGAAAATCACCAAAAACAGCAGTAAACCGCTCCATATCCTGTTCCAGACTCTCCGTCATGGATTCACTGATCACGCACAGGTTTTTGGAATGAGTGAGTACATGAGTCAGGCCGGTGACAGCTCGCAAATAAAGTCGCAATATCTCACGTTTTTGAAGTCTTAAGGCAAGTACAGTGGTCTCTGGCGTAACGAACGGATTGCCATCACGATCACCACCGATCCAGGAACCAAAGTGCAGCAAGTTGGGGGCGCGAATGTGCTGCCCTTCCGCCAGATCAGATCCGTAGATGCGTCTAATGGCTTTTTCCAGGTAGCGATAGGTTTCAGGAACGGCATCAAACAGGCTTTCACGGAAATAGAACAAGCCATTCTTTATTTCATCGCGAACTTGGGGCTTGTTGGAACGTACTTCGTCCGTTTTCCAGAGCGTCTGAATCTGGTATTCCAGCTTCTTGATCAGTTCTTTGTCCTGCTCCTTGCCAATGCGAGGGTCATCCAGTTGCTCGGCAGTCAGGAATATATGTCGCAGATGTTCCATGATTGTCCGGCGTCTGGATTCGGTTGGATGCGCAGTGAAAACAGGGATGTATGCAGCATTTTCAAGCAGTACCTGAAGCTCCGCTATCGTCACGCCTTGTTCACGAAATTCGCGAAGAGTCGCATCGAATGATCCACTCCACAGCGCGCCACCCCGATAGACTTGAGCGCGACGGATATGGTGCTGAAAAGATTCTTCTGCAAGATTGGCAAGGCTGAAATAAGTGCTGAAAGCACGTACTACATGGGTGAGCGTTTCTGCATCGAGAGACTCGATCAGTTGTTCCAGTTTAAGGCGTTTGCGTGGGGAGTCTTCCTTGCGCAAATCAATATAACCTTTGCGAAGAGATTCAACTGCTGTAAGCACGCGCCCTCCTTCCTGGGTGCGCAAGACGCCGCCGAGCAAGTTGCCATATAGCTTTACACGAGCACGTAACTGGGTATCACTGGGTATTTTGGTCATGTTCTTTGTTTCATATGTCAGTTTTAAGCAGGACCAATTTGCGGATCAGCTTATCAAAAATGGCATCATTATACCTGTTCATTGGCAGTATTGGCGCATGGATCGTGAGCGCCGCCACGCATCGCTACCGTGCTCTGTAAATTGATAAATTCCGACTGGGTTAACGAAATTCTGCAGCGAATCAGGTCAGCCCGAAGAAATATTCAAAAATTAATTACGCAAATGATGAAATTAACCCTTTGCAATTTGAGATTGTTCGGCAATCATCGCGGAGCGGGTTTCAGGTGTTTCAAGGCTGATACGCCCGAGGGCGCCAGTTCGGTAATCCTTTAAAAACATGAGTGCAGCTTTTTCAAGATCCGGATCTCCGCCCTTGAGAAGTAAGCCGCGCCGCTTCGCGACAACCTCAATCACTCCCGTAGCATCCAGTCCCTCAACCGAGCAGCCATATCGCTCGGTAATCATGGTTGGGTAACGTTCAAGCAAAATACCAGCCAGGAATGTGGCGACTTCTTCATCGATGACTGCGTTGCGTCCAATTGCATGGCTTGCTGCTAGCATAAAACCATCGTTCTCATAGGCGATTTTTGGCCACATTAACCCTGGTGTGTCTGTTATGGTCAGTTGTTTGCTGATTTCAAGGCGCTGCTGCGATTTGGTAACCGCGGGTTCGTCGCCGACCGCAGCGACACGTCGTTTCAGGAGCGCATTCATTAATGTGGACTTCCCTACGTTAGGGATACCCATAATCATCATGTTAAGGGGCTTCAGATTAGTGCCGCGATGGGGGGCAAGCGTTCTGCATAAATTGGTCACTTTCAAAACATCGCCGGGTTTTTTGCAGGATAACGCAACTGCTTTCACATCTTTTTGATTGTTGTAATAGGCTAGCCATGCCTGCGTGACGACAGGGTCAGCCAGATCAGCCTTGTTCAGAATTTTCAGGCAAGGGCGCTGGCGGTGCAGGCGCATTTCGTCGATAATTGGATTGCAACTTGCCTCTGGAAGGCGTGCATCCAGAACTTCAATGACGACGTTGGTCCACTCCATTGTCTCTGCCGCTTTTTTACGGGCTGAAACCATGTGGCCAGGAAACCAGTTAATGGACATTTGTAATCAACATGCTAATAAAAATGCAATTCTACCCTTTACTGGCACTTACGTCATGTTTACTCTAAAGCACTGTTTTGCTTATCAGCTCCGCAATGATTTTGAAAAATTCCGGGGTTATTTAATTTCTGATGGGGTGTACCCATTGTAGTTCGCGATTGCGTGCTGTTTTATCATCGGTAGATTGGATGCTGAACTGGCTTTTTGACTAGGGATACGTGTATTCTGGCATAGTTATATAATGTGGCGTAGCCGAAATAAGAATGACAGAACAGCCCAAAAAATTACTTGCAGTGATTGAGTTTCTTTCACATGCTAAATTCCCGGCGTTATACAAAATGCTGGGTTTTGAAGTGATTGCTGAGTATCAAGTCCGCAAAGCAGTCTCGCTTTTGCGTAAAATGAAGCCTGATGTGATTGTGGCGGACTTTTATTTTCAGTCTGATTTTCGTGATCGCTTGAGTAATCTTGAGTCACTGCTTGCGGTAGCTCAGACTATGAAAGAAACGAGGATATTGGTTTTTTATGATCCTCAGGATGCACCTGCGCTGGAAAAAGTGCGGCATAGAATGCATATTGATATGGCAATACCAACGCCTGCAACTGATGCAGCAATTAAAGCAGTTCTCGAAAATTGGCTTTAAGCCGGAAACAGAAATACAGAAAAGAACAGGTATTGCCCTTTGTAGCATTTGATTGAATTGGCTTGCAATAAACATGGTTTTATAATTAATTTGAAATGGGGCGTCAATTGTTGCAGTGTTTTCTTTTTATGGTTAATCTTGATTTGAAATACTGTTTTACATGGCGAATTGCAAAGTGGAATTTTTATATAGTTCTTTATAGCTAAAGAAATGCACGCTTCGTGCCGATAAGTTATACTGACTCAGGAAAGCACGGTTTGAAACTTTCAGACAAACAAAGATAACCGGGATAAAAAAAGTCCTGCAAAAATTATGGAAAAACGTGCTTTAACTCGTTTTATTGTGAGCCTTGATGCTGTGTGCAGTGCACCCGGTATGGGTAAGTGCACAGTCGAAATCCAGGATTTTTGTCTTGGGGGGGTTTTCGTATCTTACGAAAATGTCAGTGATGCTGATCAACCTCAAAAATTCCAGCTTGTTAATGGGAACTTTATTGAGATTCGTTGTAGTGTCCCTGCATTGCCTAGAGAAAAGATTATTACTTTTCAAGGGCGTGTGGTGCGTACAGATCAAACGGGGGCGGGTATTGCTTTTGTTGAGCCTGATCTGGATGCGTTGCACCTCTTGCATGGCTTTGCAAAAAAATTCAGGCCTAGCCAGCCTCTTCAGTCCGACATCCCTGAGAATAAATCAACTGTCGCTGAGTCACCGAAGGTAGATGGACATGCTTTGCTGCGTGAGTGCAAGAAATTTGCTGAAAAGTGTGTGCAGCCCATTATCAACTCTTTCTTTGAAAAAATAACGAACCGACTCTTTACCATTGCAGGTGAAGTACAGAGTATTACAGAAAAAAATGCTTATTATGATGCTTTGAGTGTATTCAATAAGCAGGAAAATATTCTGAAGCGCGAGTTTGAAGAACAAATGCAGGAACAGCTTGATCCATTTGTTAACCACTCAAAAAAGTCGTCAAATCAATCTGCACAGGAACTTTCGTCATTAACCCTTTCTCTTGTTGAGGAGGATGAGTTTGAAGAATGGCTGGCTTATTCGGATATGGCCAGAAAACTGGAAGCAGAGTTTCAGGATCAATTGAATGATCTTAATCACCGACTGGGTGTGTTGGTAAATGAAGTAGTAGACAGAGAAACCAATCCTTTTGCGCCGGCTTCTTTTGGACAAGGCTTTCAAGATACGATGAAGGTTGTCACCCTTGATCGTAAGGCACTTCAAGTTAGCTATGCGATTTATAAAGAAGTACTTTCCACTGCATTAGGTGAAATGTACGACAAAATTAATAAATATCTGAACGATAAAGGTGTCACGCTGGATATAAAGCACCTTTATAAAATTAAACCCTCCAGTGAAGGAGTGCCACGCCCAGCGCTTAAAGTTGAAAAAGAAGCAGAGAAGTCTTCCTCGCAACAATCTTCTCCGGCAGGTAATGCTGGAAATATTACTGGTAAGCAGTCTGGAGATGGTGGGCAAGGAGGAGCAGGTCAGGGAGGAGACGCAAATTTTGTAGCTGGTCGACGGCAAAGTGACAATATACCTGCGCCACAGGATTGGTATAGTCTGGTGCAATATTTGGGGAATTTGCAACAAAATGCAGCGCAGCAAGGTGGTTATCGCCCTGCTGGAGTGCCAGGACAAGCTGGGTCAGGTCAATCAACTGGAGGTTTTGTCCCCGCAAATGCGGCACAAACGCAACAGTTTTATACCCCGGATGAACTGCTTTCAGCATTGTCCCGCGTGAAATTTTCTGAAAAATTGAGACCGCTTGCCGGAAATTTTCAGCAAGACGTTAAATCGCAGTTGATGTCTGTGCTTTCTCACGGGAAGGCAGAGGACGAACAAAAACATCTTCCTGAGCGAGAAGGACGTATTCTTGATATTGCAGGGAGTTTGTTTGATTCAGTCCTGGAAGACAAACTGGTAGCAAATAATGTAAGACCATGGCTTGAGGAATTATCGATTCCCATGGTTAAAATGGCGCTTCAGGATGACTCGCTTTTTTCAGATAAATCTCACCTTGCTCGCCAAGTGATCAATAGCCTCGCCCAATTGGAATTGTATGGTGAGGAAAGCGGCGATATGGGACATAACGCCGTCAGAAAAAGAATTAATCATCTCATTTCTGAAGTGACATCTGCAGAAGAAGTCACGCCTCAGCTATTTGAGAAAATGCTGAAAGATCTGAATTCGCTTGTCAGACTGCAGAACAAAGCTTACAAGGAAAACCTTGAAGACGTTTATGCTGCTTGTGAAGAGGATCAGCGTCTAGCAAGGAAGGTGGCTGCTTCAACGGGTGTCAAGCTGGAAAAACCTGAAGCACCTGTATCTAACGAAGATGGTTTGTTAGAGTGGAGAAAGCAGGTTCGACGACTTAAGGTGGGTGACTGGATTCTGTTTGAGAAAGACACTGCACATCAGCGACGTCGATTAGCCTGGATTTCCAAGCATTTCGAAAATTATGTTTTTGTTAATGTAAAAGGGTTAAAAGAGCTGTCTTTAACTCAGACTGAATTGGCTCAGCAATTGCGCGATGGTACGTCAGTTGTGCTGGATGATGGCGGAGAGCCACTCATTGACCGCGCACAAACAGCCATGCTGCAAAAAATGCATAGGCAGCTGTTACATGAATCTACCCATGACCAGCTAACGGGCTTGATTAATCGGCGTGAATTTGAAAGGTTCCTCGGTCAGGCGCTGTCAAGTTCTCAGCAACTGAATCAACATCATGCGATCTGTTATATCGATCTGGATCAGTTTAGTGTTGTGAATAATACGTTTGGTTACGCTGGTGGGGATCGGTTGCTGGTTGAAGTGACGAAGTTACTGAAAGATGAATTGGGTGGGCGAGGTATGGTTGCCCGTATAGGTGGCGACGAATTTGGCATGTTGTTTGAAAACTGCTCGGTTATCGAGGCGCTGGAAATTACTGGTCGACAAAAAGCGGCAATTCAGAATTATCGGTTTGTCGGTGATGAAAAGAGTCTTGCCATATCCTTCAGTGCCGGTCTCGTAGCAATAGACCCGGAAAGCGAAAGTGTGGTCACGCTTCTACAGGCGGCTGAAGAGAGTTGTCGCAGTGCAAAGTTGAAAGGTACTAATTACATCCAGGTTTATAATCAGGATGATGCAGGAATGACGCGACACAAGCAGGCTATCAAATGGGTCACCAAAATTGATGAGGCTCTGGACAATGATTCATTGGTGCTTCGTTATCAGCCAATTGCCCGAATATCCAGAAAGAATACCCTGTTGCATCATGCCGAAATATTGTTAGGCGTGCCTGATGAGCAAGGGAATCTCATTTCACCTGCTGATCTGATCTTTGCTGCAGAAAGTTTCCGCCGGATGGTAGCAGTTGATCGCTGGGTTATCTTGAATGTGTTCAAGTGGATGGGGTTGAATCGCCACAAATTGGACGAAGTGGGAGGTTTTGCAATTAATCTATCCGGGGCATCTTTGAATGAAGAAGGATTTATTGATTTCATCATTCAGCAATCAAAAAACCTGAAAGTTCCAATGGATAAAGTCTGCTTTGAAGTCACTGAAACCGCAGGTATTGCCAACCTGTCCAACGCTTCTGAGTTTATTCTGGAAGTGAAGAAAACTGGCTGTACATTTGCATTGGATGATTTTGGCAGTGGTTTGTCATCCTATGCCTACTTGAAAAATCTGCCGGTTGATTATCTGAAAATTGACGGCGCATTCGTCAAAAATATGGACTCAAATCCTTACGATTATGCAGTGGTAAAGTCCATTACTGAAATCGGACATTTTATGGGTAAGGGGATCATTGCTGAATATGTGGAAAATGATAGCATCCTCGATATGCTACGCGAAATTGGTGTAGATTATGCACAAGGTTACATAATAGGAAAGCCGCTTGCATTGAGTTCATTGGCGGCCTGATATGTAGCAATCTGGAGGTATCTGCGCCACGATGTTGTCCCTAAAGCATAATTTGTTGGGTTTTAGTGGCGTGTTGAACCTTGTTTTTCACTCATTAATTTGGTTATCTCGGCTACTACATCTGAAGGTGCTTCGGTCAGTATAGCGGCCATTCCCTGTTTTGCGCGTTCATCCCCTTTTTCAGCAGCCAGACTGAATAATTCGTAGGCGTACAGATAATTTTGGGGGATGCCAATGCCTCGGTAGTACATCAGGCCAAGGTTAAATTGTGCTTGTTTGTCACCCTGATCAGCCGCGCTACCATACCATTTTGCTGCTTCCAGGTAATTTTGTGGCACATCTTTCCCTTCAAAGTACAAGACACCCAGATTGTATTGCGCATTTACATCACCTGCCTGTGCAGACTTGATAAGCTGTTTGACTTTCCCGTAACCGGCTAATTCGATGATGTCCATTTGGTTTTAATCCATACTTGTTCTGTTCGTGAAGCAACTATTTTACCCCGCAAAGACGCAGGATGATACCAATTGAAAAAGATTAAAGTTATGAATGATTTTTATAATTTCAATGATTGAAATTATAAGTTGACGCTCTTTTATTGATTCGCTCATAAGCAAGCCTATGTTTTCGTGTAAAATCTCAATTACGCCGAGATGAGAGTTTTGCCATGTCTGTAATAACCTTAATTAAAGAAAATCATGACCGTCTGGTCGCACTCAGACGGGATATCCATGCGCATCCGGAACTGGCTTTTCAGGAAAATCGCACAAGTGATCTTGTCGCGAAAGTGCTGGAGGCTGCCGGAGTTGAAGTGCATCGAGGGTGGGCCAAAACTGGCGTAATAGGGGTGTTGCGTGCTGGAACGAGTGAGCGTGCCATCGGTCTGCGCGCAGATATGGATGCCTTGCCAATTCAGGAACAAAATATTTTTTCGCATCGTTCTACGTTGGAAGGTAAGATGCACGCCTGCGGTCATGATGGCCATACAGCTATGCTCTTGGGAGCGGCGGAGTATTTGGCTGCCACGCGCCATTTTAATGGCACTGTGTACTTTATTTTTCAGCCGGCTGAAGAAGGAGGGGGCGGTGCAAGGGTAATGATTGAACAGGGTTTGTTTGACAAATTCCCCATGCAGGCAGTGTTCGGCATGCATAACTGGCCAGGTGTACCTGCCGGACAGTTTGCTATTATGCCAGGCCCGATGATGGCCTCTACCGATCAGTTTGATATTACAGTACGCGGCCACGGTGCCCATGCCGCCATGCCGCACCAGGGAGCGGATCCGATAGTGGCTGCAAGTGCGTTAGTACAGGCTTTGCAGACCATTACCAGCCGTAAGCTAGATCCGCTGGACGCGGCAGTGTTGAGCGTGACGCGTTTTCATGCAGGTGAAGCCTATAATGTTATCCCCGAACGTGCTGTAATCGGTGGAACAGTGCGCGCCTTCCGTCAGGAAGTGCAAGAGAAAATTGAATCCACCATGGAGCATATTTGTAACGGTATTGCTGCAGGTTTTGGGGTGCAGGCTACGCTTGAATACAGGCGAGATTATCCTGCGACTATTAATTCAGTAGAGGAATCTGCCGTTTGTCTCAAGGTGGCTTCTGAATTGGTAGGTAAAGATAATGTGCGTACGGATTTACATCCATCCATGGGAGCAGAGGATTTCGCATTTATGCTACAAGCCAAACCAGGTTGTTACGTTTGGTTGGGAAATGGATTGGGCGAAGGCGGGTGTATGCTGCATAATCCGCTATATGACTTTAATGATGATATTTTGCAAATTGGTGCCAGTTACTGGGCACGTTTGGCAGAACACTGGCTATCTGTGACCTGAGCTTACTCAAGTAAAATATTTCCTGATTAGCAAGAAAGCTCAGTTTTAACCGCAGAGGCGCTGAGGCGCGGAGGAATTCAAGACTTAGCGAGAGTAAATAACCTCGCCAATTAACCTTGCATTACTAATATATTATTTTATGGCACGCCAACTCTGCGCCTCCGCGCCTCAGCGGTTAATGTACAAAGTTGCGTAAACCACTTGGTAAACTCGCCAGCGTGGCGTTAATGATGCACTGCAAACCTATCCTCGGTTAATTGGCTGAGGTTAATTGGCTGAGGTTAATTGGCTGAGGATAATTGGCTGAGGATAATTGATAATCAGGAAATATTTTGATAAAGGATCTCATGCAACATCTTGAATTTACCTTGACACGCGAATTTGTTGAGCTGGATAACCTGCTGAAATTGATGGGGGTTTGCGACAGTGGTGGTGCAGGAAAAATGATGGTTGCCTCTGGTGTTGTCTCTGTCGATGGTAAAGTGGAGTTACGTAAAACCTGCAAGATTCGAGCGGGACAGGTGGTCAGTATTGGAGATGTCAGTATCACTGTGAAGGCGGAACCCTCTGGTAAATCAAATTGACCAATGTCCCACATTTTTTATGTTTTCAAAGCTAATTGACTGATGCCAGTTCAACTGTTCATGCTGAGAGGCGTACCTGATGATGAATCTGAGGAAATTCGTGGATTATTGAATGCGAATGAAATAAAGTTTTACGAAACACCTGGAGGTAATTGGGGTATTTCGGCCCCTGCAATATGGTTAAATGATGAAGGACAGCTTCAACAGGCAAAGCAGTTAATTGCGCAATATCAGATAGAACGGCTTGTCCGGGTAAGAGCAGAATATGAACAATTGAAACGAGATGGTAAAAACAGAACTGTTTTTGATCAAATAAAAGACGATCCGGTTCGATTGATTGGCTATGTTATTGTCATTTTAACCGTATTGTACTTATCCACGAAACCTTTCCTTGATTTAGGGAAATAACCGTTGCAAAACAACATATAAGGATGATATTTTGGCCCAACCTAACTTCCAGTACGAAAAGCGTCAAAAAGAGCTGGCAAAGAAAAAAAAGCAAGAAGAAAAGAGACAAAATAAATTAAATAAGGCCACTGAAGAGGGCGCTGAGAATCCCACTCAGCCGGAAGATAATGTACCTCCGGAAGCAACAACGTAAAGCGGTACTCAGGAGTCAGGGAGCGATAAAAGGAGGTTTTTTGGATCTGCCCTGTTTCGTTTTGCGTATATCGTGGTGATAAGGAATTGTTATGAATCATTACCATATTTCTTTTGTAGATAACGAAGGCACTTTTTACTCGGCCTCGGTGGAAACACCGCTAGATTTATTTACCACTGCGGGCATTGATGAAATGGCCATGGAACTGGGTGATCGGCTGGATCAGGATGAACCGGTGGCAATCCTAAATATTATCCCACTGAAGTCATAGAGGTCAGCGGCGTTTGCTTTAGGTTCGAGTGGTAAAATTCATGTGCTGTTGCACTCACTTCAGAGGTTGTTATCCATTATTGATTGGAATCGGATAAGTTTAAATTATGAGCATATGCCCATGGTTAAGCCATTTTCAGAGTGAATATTGAGCATTAAAGGAAGAGAATAATGAAGTTGAAAGTGTTTGCCTTTGTTGTTGGTATGATTATTTCGTTTTGCAGTGTTGCGGGCAATCCACAAGTGGAAATGAAAACCAGCATGGGAAGTATGACGATTGTTTTGTATGCAGACAAAGCACCTGGAACTGTTGAAAATTTTCTGCGATATGTGAAAGGCGGATTTTACAAAGGGACTGTCTTCCACAGAGTAATAGATAACTTCATGATTCAGGGCGGCGGATTCAATAGCAAGCTGCAAGAAAAAGAGACATTCCCATCCATCAGGAACGAAGCGGACAATGGATTGAAAAATGATGTTTTCACCATTTCTATGGCACGTACGATGAATCCTCATTCTGCTGCGGCACAGTTCTTTATCAATGTGAAGGACAATGATTACCTGAATCATACCAGTCAGTCAGTTTCTGGCTGGGGTTACGCTGTATTCGGCAAGGTTGTGAAAGGTCAGGAAGTGGTGGAGAAAATAGCGCGGGTTCGTACCGGGCCGCGTGGTCCTTTTCCTTCCGATGTGCCGCTGGAAAATGTCATTATTGAAGATGTAACTGTATTACCATAACGTGATGTCCAGTCACACGTCCGTCCCTTATACATGGTCAACTATCCTGGATATCGTCCGGGAGCACAAAAAAGGGGTGATTCTCGCCCATATTGTGGCTTTGCTGGCAGCACTGGCAAGCGTTCCCATTCCATTGTTAATGCCGCTTCTGGTAGATGAAGTGCTGTTGCATCAGCCAGGGAGGCTGGTTGCTGCTTTAAATAAATGGTTCCCGGATTCATGGCATGGTCCTGTGCTTTATGTGGGTGTTGTGCTGCTCACCACGTTGGCGCTGCGACTGACGGCTCTGATAATGGGTGTGTGGCAGGGGCGGAATTTCACATTGATTGCCAAGGATGTGGTTTTTCGCATGCGCGAACAAATGCTGCAGCGCTTGTCGCGCATTGCAATGTCGGAATATGAAACTCTGGGCAGTGGTGCCGTCGCCTCACATTTTGTTAAAGATCTGGATGCGATAGATGGTTTTATTGGTACTTCAATAGCCAAATTTGTAGTGGCAGTGTTGAGTATAGTTGGCACGGCAGCTGTGCTGTTATGGATGCACTGGCAACTGGCACTATTCATTTTGCTGCTTAATCCTGCTGTGATTTACTTCACCATGGTGCTAGGCAAGCGTGTCAAAGAGCTTAAAAAGCGCGAAAACAGTGCGTTTGAGATGTTTCAGCAATCATTGACTGAAACGCTTGATGCCATTCAGCAAATCCGTGCGATCAACCGCGAGCATCACTACATTGAGCAAGTAATCGATAAAGCGCGCAGTATTCGTACGCACGCCGCTGCATTTTCATGGAAGAGTGATGCTGCCGGTCGCTTATCGTTCATGGTGTTCTTGTTTGGCTTCGACGTATTTCGTGCCATCAGTATGTTGATGGTGGTTTTTTCTGATCTGACAATAGGACAGATGATGGCCGTATTTGGCTATCTTTGGTTCATGATGGGCCCGGTGCAAGAAATCCTGGGTATACAGTATGCTTATTATGGTGCAAAGGCAGCATTGTCGCGCATTAATAAGTTGCTGGCACTTAAGGAAGAACCCCATTATCCTCATTTGAAAAATCCATTCACTGGCAAGCACACCGTGGGAGTAGCGGTAGAAAATGTCAATTTCAGTTATGGTGATACGCCCGTTTTAAATGGTGTGAGTCTGATCATTCAGCCAGGCGAGAAAGTGGCATTGGTCGGGGCATCCGGTGGTGGTAAATCAACGCTGGTGCAAGTCATTCTTGGGCTTTACCCACCGCAATCAGGCACAGTCAGCTTTGATGGTGTGTCCATGACGGAAATAGGACTTGATGTGGTGCGTAGCCACGTGGCTACAGTCTTGCAACATCCTGCATTGTTTAATGATACGGTCCGGTTGAATCTGACATTAGGGCGTGTATTTTCTGATTCGCGTTTGTGGCAAGCGCTGGAAGTGGCGCAGTTAGCCGAAACTGTTCGCGAATTGCCAAAGGGGCTGGATACGATAGTGGGGCGACAGGGCATTCGCCTTTCTGGCGGACAGCGTCAACGGCTGGCCATAGCACGCATGATCCTTTCAGATCCACAAGTGGTCATTCTGGACGAAGCAACATCGGCGTTGGACGCTGAAACAGAGGCTAAGTTGCATGAAGCCATGCGCGAGTTTTTAAAAGATCGCACCACATTAATAATTGCCCATCGGTTATCCGCTGTGAAACAGGCTGAACGTGCCTATGTGTTCGATAATGGCCAGATAATTGAGGAAGGCGTGCACGAAGAGCTTATAAAAAGTGATGGGCTTTACAGCCGGCTATACGGCCAGTTGCAGCACTAATATGTAAAGCCGGTTTGAATATTTACATTATTCTGGCACTGTTGATCGCGGTAATCGCTGCCTTTCCCTTGCTAGTCCACAACAGTTTTCGTGCTCCGCGGATCAGGGAGAGCAGAACACCAGAAAAATATGGTTTGTCCTTCCGTGAAGTTAAAATCCCGACTGAAAACGGCAAACAGTTATTCGGCTGGTTTATACCCGCCTTGCAATCTCAATCAGCCCCTGCAATTGCTGTAATACATGGCTGGGGCAGCAACGCTGAAATGATGTTGCCGCTGGCAAAACCTTTCCATGAGGCTGGTTATGCCATGTTGCTTTTTGATTCGCGCAACCATGGCCAAAGTGATAGCGATGCTTTCTCTTCATTACCACGTTTTGCTGAAGATCTCGTACACGCTTTGAGCTGGCTGGGTGAACAGCAGAATGTTGATGAAACGAAACTGATTGCAATGGGCCACTCAGTGGGTGCAGGGGCTGCGTTGCTGGTCGCTTCTCGCCGCCAGAACCTGGCTGCCGTTGTGAGCATCTCGGCATTTTCACACCCGAAAAACATGATGCGCCGCATTTTAGCCAGTAAACATATTCCGTATTTTCCTTTGGGACAACTGGTTTTGCATTTCGTCGAATACACGATAGGCCGTCGTTTTCGTGATATTGCGCCGTGTAACACTATCCAGCTAATAAATTGTCCCGTCTTGCTGGTGCATGGAGAGGATGATCGCACTGTACCCGTGGCAGAAGCGCATGAAATTTATGCGCAACGTAACGGTGACCGTGTTCGCCTCCTTATTCTGGAAGGTGACCACGATTCCTCACACCAAATAATCAAACACGCTGCCGAATTAGTGAATTTTGTTGATCAAGCAATTAGTCATTCAGAAAAACGCAGTATCATTTGAATAAATCAGTATCAATATAATCAGCTTTAACCAACGACCAGAAGTCCACTGCCAGCCCACTTTCTACAAAGGCGTAAGGTAGCCAGCCATATCCCTGCATCCCCCAATTGGTACCCCAGGAGTTGCGGATCAGTAATGCACCTTTGTTTTTACCGATCATTTTTGTATCGTTGAATCCCACCGCAACAATGGCATGGCCGCCCAGTACTGATTCACCTTTGAGCGGATAGGGAATCTCACCTTTGCCATCGCCGACCGGTGGAATCGAGCTATATACTGTGAATCCAAACATGCAAGGTAAATTGGCGGCGAGGTTGTTTTTGATCGTAGTAAGTAACTGGCTTGTCGAAGTGCCTGGCGGATCTAGACGGTAATAATTTAGCGCTTTGTAGTTTTGGGCGAAGGCATAGCAAAATGCTGGTGGTTCCTCATCATATTTGGTTACTTTATAGGGCCAATGTGTTTCTGGCGGGACACCAAACAACACCATTGCCTTCATGGTGGCGCGCAAAGAGGCGCCCTGATCTCCCGTCCAGCCAAGCAGGTTACGCGTTGCCTTGTAAAGAAACAGGCGGGAACCGTCCAGATGTTTGCCGTATGCGCGGCGCTCAAAATACTCCAGCAAGCCCACTCCTGCATTTGCAGTACATGAACCAATGTTGCCTTGATCTTCAATAGGTGAACACCACTGTCGTAAATCGATAGATGCCGGCATTTTTTTTGATAGCAGCTTGCAACCGTTTGGATTTTGACAGGATTTTAGCAACGCCATCGGCTTGTTTTGTATGATCGCGAAAATCAGGAAGGTCGCGCTGCCAACCCATGCAGAGTTCAGGTGTGTACATATTGTCCTCCAGTTAAAATATGATTACTGCATTGTTGCAACTACGTTTAAAAATCAACTAATTCAGTGAAAAAAAACTCATGTTATTTCACAACTCCGCATACCATGCGAGAGCCCCCGCCCCCCAGTTTTTCAGGGTGGTCGGCATGATTGTCACCACCCGCATGAATCATTAAAGAACGGCCCTTTAAATCTGAAAGTTTCAGACGAGGAGCGAGCACTGGATAATTTGCTTTGCCATTATCTGTAACATATAGAGCTGGAAGGTCGCCCAAGTGGCCTTTACCGTATGGGCCTTCATGCTTGCCTGTTTTTTCAGGGTCAAAATGTCCCCCTGCGCCAAGGCCACCAACCATTTTCCCGTCTTTTTCTTTTGCTGAGCAATCAGCATTTTCGTGAACATGAAAACCATGCAAACCGGCAGTTAAATCACTTAGATTGGGCGTGAAAATCACGCCATATGGCGATTCTGATGCAGTCACTGAACCGACTGATTTGCCTACGCCATTGCTATCAACCATATTCATGGGTATAACCAGCTCATCAGCGATCGCAAAAGTTGCAGATAACAATAAAGTAATGGTTGCCAGGCCAAGCATTTTGTTCATAGGTAAACCTCTTGTAAATATTGAAGGGTTAAATGAGAAATACGCGTTAATCAATTTATAGGACATTATGTGAATGTTACAAGCGTGCCATGCGTAGTGATTTTGACAGCAAACCAATAATTGTTATAGCAGAGTTGTTGTAAAATACTGGAACTTTGTTGAAAGTTTTTGTGGAGTTGGAAGAGATGCTCAATAAAACTTTGTATTTTGTGCGTCATGGCGAAGCGGATTTCAACCTTATGGATCGGGTAAATGCACATCCTGAAGTACGTAACAATCTGACTGTTACAGGAAAGGAACAGGCGGTATGCTGTAGCAAAGAATTGCCCCAATCTATTATTGATGTGATTTACTGTTCCGAATTTCCCCGGGCAAGGCAAACTGCAGAAATCATTAACAAACGTTTCGAAGTGCCGATTATAGAAGATAGACTTATAAATGAAACCGGTGCTTATGCATTTGAGGGAAAGCCGACAAGTTCATGGCATGCAGCGCAAGTGCCGGATAGATTAAGTGCTGTAGTGCCTGATTGTGAGTCGTATGCAGATATGAAGCAGCGACTGATTTCTTTCCTGAATAAAATGCGGCTAATTTCAGCGGAGCATATCGTGGTAGTTTCACATGAAGAGCCGATTCAAGTGATGGTGGGTATTTTGACGAAAACGTCGGACGCTAAGGCGAGAACCAAGGCTATTAGTCATTGCTATCCGATTAAATTGGAACTGCCGCAGAATGCCGATAGAAATGGGTGTTTTTAATCATAAATTAAGCGAATTAAACTAATGCTCTGTAGAATATAGCGTCTCGATTCAACATGGATAGCAAGCAATGAAAAGAACTGATTTGGCAAAGGAATTTGGTTTGAAAATTAACAGGAAATTAAGCCAGGCCGGTACACCGGGACGCTTCGGTAAAGAGGCTGCCGTAGCGCTTGATCGGCGCGAACAACGCAAACAGGATCAGGCGCTGGGATTAGTGCCATTTGCCGTAAAACTTAATAGTGATTTAGTGAAACAGATACAGGTGCTGGCTGAAGAACGTCAGACTGGATTGAATGAGCTGGTCGCAGAGTTGTTGAAAAAAGGGCTGGAACTCTAAATTTTATCTGTATTTATCTGATGCGTAACGCGACTATTACTTTGTTAGCCCGCTTAAGTTTGAGCTGATATCAGCACGTGAAATTTTCATACTAATGCGGTGGGGCGGGAATACAAAACGGGTTTTTTATGGTGTCGAAATATTTTACAGTTTCACCTTGTCATATTTTATTGGAAATTGATAGGGGGAGCATAGTAAGAGCCAATGTTGGTATAAACCTGCTATTACTTTAGATAATAATAACCAAGAAAAAAATTGTCGTTTTTTTTTACAAATTTTAAACTGACAGTTTTTTTATTCATTAAAATCAAATTGTTGGGGTTATGGTATGGTAATTGCTTTTAAAGTTCCTTAAGCTTGGGTTGCGGTTTGGTGCTTGCTTGACGAAACTCGAAACGTAATCACGAAACAATAAATCTTAAATGGATGTAGGAGTTTTGAATGAAAAAGCTATTAGCGTTCTCTGCACTTTCAATCACTTTTCTCGCAGGGGCAGCCAACGCGAATATGGTTGATCTTACGTCCGCTGGAAGCTCGGGGAATATAAATGGCGCGCAATTCTTTCAATATTCGGCATCCCTGCCCACCGGTACTGGCGTTTTTGGTCCGTTTCTGAGAGTGCAACAAAATGGTATTGAGTCTGGCTACAACACCAATGGGCCGTTAGAATTTGATACAAAATCAGGAACCTGGACTCATGCGATCAAATTGGGTGACATACCTTTGATTAATGGTTATCGCCAATTTTCATTAGATATTAATGAATCTATGGGGCAAACAAATTCCCTGCTTTCACTGGATCAAGTTGAGCTTTTCGTAGCGAACAATGCTAACTTAACTGGTTATTCCGCTGGATCCTTTGCCGGTGCAACAAAAGTATATGATATGGATAATCCATTAGGTAATCCGATCCCGAATAATTGGGTGAAACTGGATTACGCCACTTCTGGCAGCGGTAGTGGGCGGGCTGACATGCTCATGTACGTCCCGGATTTGTATTTCACCGCAGGCGGAGCTAACGCAAATTCCTATATAGTGATGTATTCTAAATTTGGGACAGTTTTTGGCGCTGATGGTGGCTTAAGTGCGACTGCCGGATTCGAGGAGTGGTCAATTAACAAATTAACGGCTGCTGGAACTCCGATTCCACCTGACGCTATACCTATTCCTGCAGCTATATGGTTACTCGGTTCTGGTTTGATCGGTTTGATAGGTGTGGCGAGAAAAAAGGTAATTCAATAAGTCTTCTTAAAATATCAGGGAATTAAAAAGGTCGCGTTAGCGGCCTTTTTAATTACTTAGAAATTTTATTCTAGTGTCTATTTTAGCATCGTGAAAATTGAATGGTGGGATTGTAAGACTATAGTTTCTCCTAAAAATTCGGTGCATAGTCTTGTGCAGTATCATTTTCAATCTTAATTGGTATTCAAATCTTCTATTTTATTATGGTGTCGAAATATTTTACAAAGTCCAATCGTACTATTTATTTTATCTATTATAATCATGTAGATAATATGTTGGTACGAAAATTGCTTTATAAAAATCTGAAAATTGTGTTGGGCCGTTGGTGGTTGCAGGGACTCACTTTAAATAAGAGATATAAATCTTAATAATGGATGGAGAGATTGAATGAAACGTATTCCGAAACTTCTGGTTTGCTTAGGGTTGGCTTGGGGAGTGAATGCTCAAGCGGCTTCTGTTACTTACTACCTCGATCAGTCTAATGCATTATTGGATGGAATTGGTTATGTCAAAGTCACTGTCTCTGATTCGACTACTGCTAGTGGAGATATTGATTTTAAGGTGGAAACTACCTCTGCTTTTAATACTGCCCCAATTGGTAAAGGAACAAATTTCGGTATCCAGGCATTTGGCTTCAATCCTTCAGTTGCGCTCTCAAGTTCAAATATTTACAATCTAAATGGCTCTTGGTCAGTTGGGTCAGGTAATTTGGATGGCTTCGGCTCATTTTCAGTTGCCGAAACTGGAACTGGTGGCACTCGTCTTGATCCATTGACCTTCTCCATCAATGTTGCTGGCGACAGCATTAGTAGTTACGCAAATCCTTCGACGGGTACAGCTGGAAGCTGGTTTGGTTCTACTAATCCTTTTTTTGCGGCCCATGTAGCTGGGTTCACCTCTAACGTGTTTGATGCTAATGGAATGGTAACCAGCGCGTATTTTGCAGGTAGCACAACTACTCTTCCACCTAACCTCGTTCCCGTTCCCGCTGCAGCTTGGCTGCTAGGATCTGGCTTGATTGGTTTGGTAGGATTGGCAAGAAGAAAAGCTGTTCAGTAACTCCTCTGGAAAATTAGGAATAATGAAAAGGCCGCAATTGTGGCCTTTTTTTGTGCTAGGCATCAAGTAGCTCGATATTATTATCATGTAGTATGAGTGGCAGGATATGAATGCTTTGTGAATATAATATGCAATTAAATTACAAAACATTAATCACACAAAAAAATATTTTCTGAGATACTTCTTCAACGCAATTTCGTAAACAGTGATCATTTTTTAAAAAGCTGGGTTTTATGGCCCGGCCAGTAGTCATAGTTTTGCGAAACTGCAGATTGTCCTGAAAACGGCAAACCTCTCGAAAGGGGGGGGCGCAAAGTTACCGGTCTAATGGGGGTTACCCCTACGACAGCGGGATTGCCAGGCCAGATTTGTATTTAGTGTTATTTGGTTTTTAGCACAAATACGCTCAATTATTGGATGTTTCAACGTTATAGCATTTATTTGCTAAAAGTTGCTGAAACATCCAAATGGCTCTGCATTCCCCATGTCACAAGTTCCAATAAGGAACTTGCTTTAATGAGGAATTGAAAATGAGTCAGTCCAAGCAGTATCTACATGTATTTTCCAATAGGCTGTTGTTCACGTTACTAGCAGGAGCGGGCCTCAGCCTGGCTGCTAACTCTGCATTTGCTATAGAGCCTGGTGCCGACTGGGTAAAGGGCAGAATTCTGGTTCAGCCCCGCGCAGGCCTTGATGCTGCTGAATTCGATAAGGTATTGAAGCCACACGGCGGTCACGCACTGAAAAAAATTAAAGGGGTCAATGTTCAAATTGTTGAACTTCCCGGTAATGCATCGGAAAAAGCTGTGCTAAACAGTTTGAGAAAACATAAGGATATTAAGTTTGCTGAGCTGGATTACATCCTGCATGCGGATAAAACGTCAAATGACTACTATGCTCCCAATGAATGGCACTTGAGTAAAATGCAGGTGTCCAGTGCGTGGGACATCAGCCTGGGTAATGGAATTACTGTAGCCATATTGGATACTGGCGTAGATGCGACGCATCCTGATTTGGCCGGACAGTTGGTGCCCGGCTGGAACATGTTTGACAACAATGCGGACACTTCAGACGTGTATGGTCACGGTACGATGGTAGCCGGAGTAGTTGGTGCTGCCAGTGATAATACGATAGGTGTCAGTTCCCTTGCCTGGCAGGCAAAGATAATGCCGGTACGCATCAGCGGAACGGATGGTATGGCCAGCATCAGTACGATAGCTGATGGTCTGGTTTGGGCTGCTGATCATGGTGCACGGGTTGCCAATATCAGTTATGCCGTGTCAGGTTATGCTACGGTTCAGAATGCCGCTCAATATATGAAAAATAAGGGTGGTGTGACAGTGGTTTCGGCGGGCAATAGTGGTGCTCTGGACAGCTCTCCTGCAGATGACACAATGATTTCCGTTTCTGCAACGGATAGTAATGATGTGAAAACCAGTTGGTCTACTTATGGCCCGTTTGTTGATGTTTCAGCACCAGGCGCAGGCATATGGACAACAACCAGAGGAGGCGGATATAGTGCTGTTTCAGGTACTTCGTTCTCCAGCCCTGCCACAGCGGGTACCGTTACGTTGATGTTTGCAGCCAACCCACAGCTGAATCCTGCGGATGTTGAAAACCTGCTGAAAACCACAGCGGTGGATCTTGGTACTGCCGGGTGGGATCAGAACTATGGCTTCGGAAGAGTAAATACCTTTGCTGCGGTGCAGGCTGCTGCGCAATCTGTGTCGAGAGACTTGAGCGCGCCAGTGGTATCAATCGGATCACCAGGTAATAATTCGACCGTTTCCGGGTGGGTTTCTGTTGATGCCTCTGCTTCGGATAACGTGGGTGTGACGCATGTTGATCTGCTGGTAAATGGTGTTTTGGTTGCTACTGATAATGCTTCGCCCTATGCATTCTCATGGGATTCAACAAAAGTAGCTGATGGTGCGGCGCAATTGGTGGCTTATGCTTATGACGCAGCAGGTAATTACAGCGCTTCACCTGTTGTTATGCTGAATGTTAAAAACGCCGTTGATACTACGCCACCTACTGTGACTATTACCAGTCCGATAAATGGTAGCAAGGTCTCGACGAAGGTTTTAATAATAGCCGAAGCAAAAGATAACATTGCTGTTGCCAATACCAGTCTTTACATTGATGGAATGCTTGCTACGACAGTCACTGGTGGATCTCTTTCCTATAACTGGAATATGCGCAGAGTGAGTGCAGGTACGCATACAATCAGCGTGAAAGCAGTGGATACCAGCGGTAATGCGGCGACAAGCTCCATTCAGGTTGTTAAATAAGCTGAAGTAGTAAAACGTCACAGGGGCCAGGTTAACGACCTGGCCCTTTTTTTCGTTCAATTTCCACTTATTGCCGGTCATTCAAATCAGAGTGATTCAGTCGATCTAAATTTTTCCCTGAAATGGCAGAAAAATTGAATTCGAGTCAAATCTATTTTTATTGAAAAGCAACGTTGACATGCTTGATCAGTGCAGAACCTGGTTTGCAAGTCGGCTCAATCTTAAAACGGGGGGTGCCATTGGCATGGTTCGTCGCCTGTAAGGGATAGTGATATGATAATCAGAAGAAACTAAATTTGAAGATTAATTCGGAGAAAGTATGTCGGAGCCAATACTGATTGCCAAAGGAACCAAGGAAGTTTTTCTGCTGCCAAAAATGGCGAATCGTCACGGCTTGATTGCAGGTGCAACAGGTACGGGAAAAACGGTTACGCTTCAAGTACTGGCAGAAAATTTCAGCCGCATGGGCGTGCCAGTGTTTATGTCTGACGTAAAAGGCGATCTTTCCGGTATTAGTCAACCAGGTAAAACCCACCCCAAGATCACAGAACGTGTCGAAAAAATGGGTCTTACTGACTACACATTTTCATCGTGTCCGGTCACTTTCTGGGATGTTTTTGGGGAGCGGGGGCATCCTGCCAGGACAACAGTTTCGGAATTTGGTCCGCTGTTGCTTTCTCGCATGCTTAATCTGAACAATACTCAATCGGGCGTGATGATGCTGGTGTTCAAGATAGCTGATGATAATGGGATGCTATTGCTGGATCTGAAAGATTTGCGTTCTATGCTGCAGTACGTAGGGGATAACGCGAAAACCTTTACCACAGATTATGGCAATGTCTCTGCGGCCAGTATTGGCGCTATTCAGCGTGGGTTGTTGAGCATTGAGCAGGGAGGCGGGGATAAACTGTTTGGTGAGCCGGCGCTTAATATTAGCGATATCATGCAGACAGATGCCCAAGGACGCGGAATGATCAATATTTTGTCGGCGGATAAGCTGATGCAATCCCCAAGCGTCTACTCGACTTTTCTGTTGGGATTGTTATCCGAACTCTTCGAAAATCTCCCGGAAATTGGGGATCCGGAAAAGCCAAAGTTAGTATTTTTTTTTGATGAAGCGCATCTTTTATTCAAGGATACGCCTTCAGCTTTACTGGATAAAATTGAACAGGTTGTCAGGCTGATCCGCTCTAAAGGGGTCGGGGTATATTTTGTCACGCAGAATCCGGATGACATCCCGGAAAACATACTTGGCCAGCTGGGTAATCGGGTTCAGCATGCATTGCGTGCATTTACGCCGCGTGATCAAAAAGCCGTTAAAGCTGCTGCACAAACGATGCGAGCTAATCCGGATCTGGATGTGGCAAATGCCATTACAGAGTTGGGTGTTGGGGAAGCTTTGGTTTCTACTCTGGATGAAAAGGGCAGGCCAACAGTTGTTGAACGAGCATTGATTGTACCGCCTCAAAGTCAGATTGGCCCGATTGATGAAGCGACCTGTCAGCAACTGATACGCGCTTCTGTCCTTTATGGGCATTATGAAGCGGAAGTGGATCGGGAGTCCGCTTATGAAGTGCTTAAAGCGCGAGCGGAGCAAGTCGTTAATGCGCAGGAAGCGCCAGGGGAGTCGGGCGGGATGCTGGACGGTATGTTTGGTGGAGGTGGCGTAAAATCAAGTTCGGGGCGAAGCAGGGAAGGTGTTGTTGAGGCTTTGGCTAAAAGTGCTGCTCGAGCAATCGGTAGCCAGTTAGGTAAGCAAATTTTACGTGGTGTGCTGGGGGCGATTATGGGTGGGAAAGGTCGCTAACCTGTAATATCATCATGGTTGTTTAGAGCAAATAGCCTTTACATGCAGTATTATCTGGAATGCTGGAATTGAAAGCCTTGCATAATCAGGCATAAACTAAGCAGGTTCAGAGAACGCTATAAGACTAATAAACCTATCCTGCGATAAGTGTTCATGGTTTTCTGAGGATGAGTTAATACGCCAAAAGTGGCTTTGGGGTTGGTTGGTTTATGCGAAAAAAAATTAACGTCAGCGATCTGAAAACCGGGATGTTTGTCGATGAGTTTTGTGGGAGCTGGATGGACCATCCGTTCTGGAAGTCTTCCTTTAAGTTATCACAGCAAAAAGACCTTGTTACAATTCAGAAAAGCGGAGTCCGGGAGGTGTGGATAGATACTGCGAAGGGGCTGGATGTTGCTTCGCAAATCAACATGGAATCCACCGAAGAAGTAAATAAGAAATCAGACGAAATTCTGCAGCAGGCAGCTGTGCAGCATACGCAAGCCGAAGCCCGCGTTTCTCTTGATCAAGAGATGGATCGAGCAAAAAAAATCCAGAGCAAGGCTAAGCAAGCAGTGATGTCCATGTTTCAGGAAGCGCGAATGGGGAATGCGTTACAGCTTGGAGAAGCGACCTCGCTGGTGGATGAAATTAACCAGTCTGTTTCCCGTAATCCCGGAGCACTATTGAGTCTTGCAAGATTGAAGACCAAGGATGACTATACCTACCTCCATTCTGTCGCGGTTTGTGCACTCATGATTGCGCTAGGTAAGCATATGGGGATAGAAGGCGATACTTTGAAATCCTTGGGGATGGCAGGGTTACTCCATGATGTGGGGAAAATGGCTATTCCGGATGATGTGTTAAACAAGCCTGGTCGCCTGACAGATCAGGAGTTTGATGTTGTTAAAACGCATCCTTGCTGTGGTCTAATTTACACGGACACCTCAATAGGTGCAATATTCACCTAAAAGAGGAAAACGATGATAAAAGAACGCAGAAGTTTTACAGCTGAATTCAAGCTGGAAGTAGCCCGTATGGTAATTGATCAGGGCATGGATGTCCCAACAGTCTGCAAAGATATGAAACTTGGTCCCACTGCGGTACGGCGCTGGGTAGATCAATACAAGGCTGAACGAGTCGGGCACCCTGGGATCGGTAAGCCGCTCACCGCAGAACAGCAGCGCATCCGGCAGCTCGAACAAGAAAACCGTCAACTACGCTCGGATAACGAACTATTAAAAAAAGCGTCAGCCTTCTTTGCCCGCGAGCTGAAATGATCTACAAACTTGTTGATCAATGGCAACAGAAGGCCTCAATCACACAAGCTTGCCGTGTGTTAAATGTCAGCCGATCCGGGTATTACGCAGCCAGGGTTCACGCTAAAGCATCGGTGGTTTGCGCGGCTACGGTGCATCTCACGGCAGCATTTAACGCCAGCAAGCGCAGTTATGGCAGTCGCCGCCTAGTGACAGCATTGCAAGCCCAGAACATCCATATTGGCCGCTACAAAGTGCGGCGACTGATGCGAGAAGCTGAACTTAAACCAGTCTGGAAAAAGAAATTTGTGAGTACGACCAATAGCAAACATGACCTGCCTGTCGCTGAGAACATTCTG
>JAYVLG010000076.1:0-3240 GCA_043759595.1 Sulfurirhabdus sp.
AGCTATTGCTGGCCAGCAATAGCTTGTACTTCAGGCATTATCCTTTCCATATCTTCCCAAGTCCGAATCTGGAATGATGGGAATCCAAAGGCATAAGCAACTTTTGAGAAATCCGGACAAGTCACGCCTGACTTTTGATCGGAACCAGAATAGCGCCCAGCAAACAGCGCCTTCTGCGTATGCTTAATCATCAGGTAGCCGTCATTGTTGAAGATAATTATCTTGATTGGAAGGTTGTGATGGGCAATTGTTTGCAGCTCCTGCAAATTCAACATCATGCCGCCATCACAGTTCAGGCATAAAACTTCACGCCCAGCACCAATTGATGCTCCGATAGCTCCGGGCAAACCAAAACCCATCTCACCCAGCCCGGTTGATGTCAGCATTCTCTGTCCATCTTTAAATTTCAGAACTTGATGCCCAGATAACAATGCTGTACCCATGTCGGTTACTACAATCTGATCGTCATGAAAATATTTCTCTAACACTTGCATAAACTTATATGAGTTTATGAAACTGGTGCCGGTTTCGTCCTTCATATCCTCATGCTCAGGCCCAACAAACGGATAGTGCTGACGGTATCCTTCACATCGCTTTATCCAGTCAGGCTTGCTGAAAGATGTTTTTCTCTCGGTCAAAAGTTGGGAGATAAATTTTCCCGCATCACTTAAAATAGGCACTTGAATTCGATCACCCAGCTTTAGCAATTCTTCAGGATCGATATCAACCATGATCACTTTTGCTGCACGTGCAAATTCAGTGAGGTCGTAACCAACTTGAGGAATAGCCAAGCGAGTGCCAATACAAATTAATGCATCACAATTTTGCAGCACAAAGTTAGCCGCTCGCTGACCGTAAACCCCCGCCCTGCCGAAACACAATGGATGATCGGAATCCAATATATCGCAGGCTTGCCAACTTACTAGCGTTGGGATCCCTAACGCTTCAACCAATTCTTTTACGCGCTGCTCAGCACCTGCCAATCTAATGCCATTTCCCAACCAGAGAACGGGGCGTTCAGATGAGGCAAGTATTTTCAGAGCGGCGCGAACCCCATCCTCGCACTCCGTAATGCGCGGATGATCAACGCCAGAATTATTATAAACGTCTGGTACCCACGTTTTAACAGGCGTTAATTTGGCAACACTAACTGGGGCGGCTTGGATGTTCATAGGAACATCAATCCAAACCGGCCCTTGTCTTGATGCGCTCGCTATCGAATAGGCACGCGAAATTACATCAAGCACATTCTCCGGCTGCATGATCCGATCAGTCCACTTGGTCACACCCTCAACCATTTTGGTACTGTCATATCCTTGCACACCCCAAATTCGTAGAGGATTTTCCGGAGATGTAAAGCGTGAATTTTCGTTACCTGAAATCACAAGCACCGGCATTGAATCCATCCATGCACTTACAACACCCGTAACTCCATTTGTGGAACCTGCACCAGTAGTCAAGAGCACAACGGTAACCTTGCCTGTCATGCGGTAGTAAGTCGTAGCTGCCATCACCGCAGCCTGTTCGTGATGAACACAAACTATTTCAGTAAAACCGAGACGAGTGATAGCGTCAAAAATATGCGCATTCCCAGCACCAACAATTCCAAAAACATGTCGAATTTCTTGAGTCTTAAGAAATTCGGCAATGTAATCACTTACTTTTTTTTCTAACACAGTCAAATTCCTCTTTTACAAATTTTGTAATACATGCCATTGCGCAGTTAATTTTATTGCTGCTTCTAATGGAGTGAAGACGGATAACCCATATCGATTTTGAGCATGCGTTGTATCCGGAAGTAAATGTGAAGATTTTCCAATAGTGCGCGGGGAAGTATTGAACATAATCTCCGGGGATGGATTAAAGTTTTTCGCTACTTCTTTGGCTAAGTCTTGCAGTGTGATACCTACTGGGCTGCCTACATTGACTACATCACCACTCTCACCAGCAGTCACAATTTTCAAGAACCAAAAAGCAGCATCACTCCCGTAAAGATAGCTACGAACCACATTGCCATCACCTAGTACGCGAATAGGTTTGCCACGTAGCGCATCAGCTAAAAATGTAGTTTGAGCCCATGGTGTATCTAGTGACTGATACGGACCAATAAATGAAAATGGACGAGCAACAAGCACGGGAATACGTGACTGTGCGCGTGCGGCAGAGCATATCGTTTCTGCAAAGCGTTTAGCGTTTGGGTACATGAAACTGGCATCAGGAGGGGGGGCTCCTGGCGAGTTTTCAGCCAGTCCATTTACTGCAGCAGGCTGTGCACCACATACCAAACCCGAGCTGAGGTAAAGCAATTTTTTCAAGCGGCCTAATCGCTCGGCGGTCTTTACAACGGACATTGTTCCCTCAACAATAACTGATGCGGTATCAAGCGGATTTGTCGCGTGAATGCGAACATCTGGATTCGCTGCCGCATGAATTACCCAGTCAGCCTCAGCTGGAAATTGCCCCAATTGTCTGACATCAGATTTTATAAGTTTGATGTCTGCTCTATTTGCCAAATGAGGCAATCGGCTTCTGAATTGATCTGTGCTTCTCGAGATAAGCGAAAGTGAAATTCCGAATTGATATTCGTCATTGAGTGCTGCGACCATTTCCGCAATCCACGTACCTACAAAGCCTGTTCCCCCAATAACAACCAATTCAGATTGGCGCAGTTGTTCAAGTTCTTTCTGCCGGCCATTTAAAATCCTTAGGCAGTCGAGGCGCGTAATCTTTTGGCAATCCAGTTTCATTGGTTTCCTTTCAAAGTTCGCAGTGCTAGCTCTTTGGCAACTTCAAGAATGATGTCTTCTTGCCCTGCTACTATTTTGCGTCGTCCAAGCTCAAAAAATATGTCTCTTGGATCTATATTGAATTCTTGAGCAATACGTGCAACTGGCCTCATAAAACCCGAAAACACCCCGGCCATCCCGCTCACAACGCTAACCGATTTAATCGAGGGCACTTCTTTCATCAGCATTTTTTCGGCAAGATCAGCTGCATCAAGTATTTTGTAGAGATTTATACCTGTGCTGTATCCCAGACGTTCCAACACTGCAATAAGAACTTCAATTTGAGTATTGCCAGCTCCAGCACCAAAACCACGAGCACAGGCATCCAGCAAGGTTGCACCTGCATCAGCTGCGGCTATTGAGTTTGCAATTGCCAAGCCCAGATTATTGTGCCCATGAAAACCAACCGAAATAGAAAGTTCGCTTGCAAGTAGCTCTACGCGTAGAGCTACTT
>JAYVLG010000077.1:0-73680 GCA_043759595.1 Sulfurirhabdus sp.
GCCAGAGAATTGGGTAGCAGACAAAATTTGCAGATTACAGTTTATGCGCCGCCCACATCGGCGGACATCACGCCCCCTCCCGGCGTCACAATCAAGCCCATTTTGCAGAGTTGCATGGGGCTGGATTGGCCTAAACTAAAAAACGAGCCAATTGATATATGGCATGCGCTTTCTGCGGGCCACGCATGGATAGCGGAGAAAAACCGGACTGTAATAGTATCCGTACATGGAAATGATTTTCTTACTCCCTACCCCCTTACAGCCAGACCTGCTTTTGCTTCAGTTGGGCTTTGGTGGTTTCGGTCATGGGCTTGGCGCAATCTGTCCTCTTTATGGCGAATCAAGACTAGACGCATGCTGGCAAACGCTTTGCCAAAAGCCCATGCATTGGTCGCCAATAGTCGCTATACCGCTGAAGTGCTTCTCGCTAAATATCCAGCCTGTACTAACAAAACGCACATTGCCTGGGTAGGGGTTGATCCGGTTTTTTTTGATGTCCATCATGAACCAAAGGGAAAGGTCCCTCAGTTTCTCACTGTTTGCAGGTTATCCGAAGAACGTAAAAATGTGGATCTTGTGTTGCGTGCGTTAGCCACTTTGAAAGATCAGTTTGAATTTGAATACATTATTGCTGGCGAAGGTTCACTTAGACAGGAACTGGAAAAACTGGCAAATTCTCTTGAACTTGGCGATCGTGTGCGTTTTGTCGGACGCGTCAGTGATACGGAATTACGCTCCCTTTACTCCCAAGCTGATTTGTTCATATTGGTTGCATCCATCATCCCAGGCAGTCATGAAGGGTTTGGTATCGTCTATCTTGAAGCTGCGGCGAGCGGTGTTCCCAGTTTGGCTGCGAAGCTGGCTGGTGCCGCTGAAGCAGTAGAGGAAGGCCGTTCCGGGTTTTTTGTATATCAGCCGGATTTGATATCTATCAGCAAAGCCCTAAACCAATTTCTGTCTGGCAAAATCAAGCTGAACGCTGAAGAGTGCAGAGACTTTGCGCGTGAATTTAGCTGGGTGCGTGTAGCAGACATTGTGGAAACAATCTACCAACAAAATTCTGTTAAACTCACGAAATGAGCGAGACCTTTTCCCCCGCCCGCATTAGCGTTATCATGCCATGCTATAACGCCGCCTCTTTTGTAGAGGAGGCCGTGAATTGCGTCATGAATCAGACCTATGGCAACGTGGAACTTATTGTTGTGGACGATGGATCGACCGATGGCAGTGTGGAAATTCTGCAGCGGCTGGCTGACATGCATTCACCACGAATAACGTTGTTTTATCAGAATCGCATGGGGCCTTATCCCGCCCGTAACCTTGGTTTGCAACACGCAGGTGGCGGCCTTATTGCATTTCTTGATGCTGACGATTTCTGGACACCGGATGCACTGGAAAAATTGCTTTTGGCTTTAAACAGCAGTCATGCCGATCTCGTCTATTGTGGCTGGCAAAATGTAGGTGAAGGTGCGCCCGGAACAAAACCCCATGTTCCCCCTGACTATAGCCAGATGGATACAGCGGCAGAATTTTTGCGTTCATGCCCCTGGCCTATTCATGCAGCTTTAGTGAAACGCGAAGTCATTGATGCAATCAATGGATTTTCCCAAAGACGATTTTCTGCCATGGATTACGATTTATGGCTTCGTATATTTGCATACACTCAGAAGATCGCGCGGGTACCCGAAGTGCTGGCTTTTTATCGCTGGCATGATAAAGGGCAAATTTCCAAAACGAAATGGAAGCAGGTGCTGGATGCCTTGCAGGTAAGGCGTGATTTTGTGGCACAAAATCCTCAAAGGGTCGCACATTTGTCTACAAATAAAGTGTATGAACTTTCTGATGGTTTTCTTTTGCGCGAAGCGTATAAGGCTTATTGGCAGCGGGATCTTATTGATGCGCAAAAATTATTTCGTCGTGCTTTAGTGCAGGGTATATGGAAAATGGGCGACCTGAAATATCTTATCCCTGCGCTTCTGCCTGGTGCGCTTTTTCAGTGGCTGGTCAAAACCGCTGATCATTTGAAAGAGAAGTTTACATGAGCGCCGAACGAGTTCCAGTGCTTATGTATCACCGAGTGGGTGATGCGCATAACGAATGGGAACACAAATATTGCGTGAGCCCTCAGCGCTTTTCCGAACACATGCATACCTTGTCAAAGGCTGGCTGGCAGGCAGTATCGATCAATGATTTTTTCGCCTGGCTGGATGGAAAGGTGGAATTACCTGACCAGTCTTTCCTGCTTACTTTTGATGATGGTTTCTTAGGGGTATATGAACACGCAGCACCCGTTCTGGCAGAACTAGGTTGGCCTGCCACCGTATTTTTGGTTAGCCAGTTGATAGGTCAGCAAGATGCTTGGTGTGAAGCGCACAACCCCAGCGGGGATACTTACCCTTTAATGGATGCATCGCATATTCAAGCATTACGTAAGCAAAAATTCAGCTTTCATTCGCATACGCGTAACCATGCAGATTTACCGACGCTGGATGACGCTGCACTGTATGATCAACTTGCCGGAGCACGCGAAGATTTGCAAGCCTTGTTGAATGAGCCGGTAGAATATCTGGCTTATCCTTATGGGCATTATGATGATCGCGTACTGCGAACTGTGCAGAAAACAGGTTATGGCGCAGCTTTTTCCGTACAACCAGGCTTTAATCGCCGGGATATTGACCGTTTTAGGTTGCGCAGGTTAGATGTGTTTGGAACCGATAGCGCTGCTGCATTACGGCGAAAAATTACCCTGGGTAGCAATGATGGCAGTTTTGGCCATGCTGTTAAATATGCAGCGAACAGATTGTTAGCAAAAATTGGCAGACAACACCCCTGATACTTCATCACAATAACGATAACAATGCCACCATTTATTACTGTTGCCTTGTGCACTCATAATCACGTTGATCGAATAAAGCGAACGCTTGCTGATCTGGCTCAACTGCAACCCCCTGTAAAGCCGTGGGAATTTCTTGTGATAGATAATGGCTGCAGTGATGGCACTTCGGAATTACTTGCTGAGATGGCCTGGCGGCCTGCAGGGGTGGCCGTGAGAATTGTACGGGAAGAAAACCTCGGCCTTTCAAATGCCCGGAACCGTGCGCTGCAGGAAGCGCACGGTGAATATTTACTGTTCATGGATGATGATGAAACTGCTGACCCCGCCTGGTTGATAGTCTATGAGCAGGCTATGCTTGAACATCAGCCAGACGCTCTGGGTGGCCGCATTGAGGTATTGTTCGAAGACGGGGTGCGCCCTGACTGGCTTCAGGATGAACTGCTGGGTTTTCTGGGAAAACTGGACCATGGTGACGCGAGATGGTTGACAGAACGAACCACGCCTATCTTTGGTGGTAATTTTGCCTTTCGCCTTAGTGTGTTTGATCGTATTGGTAACTTTGATGCGCGACTGGGTCGTCAGGGAAGTGCCAACAACGGTGGAGAAGACACTGAGATTTACCGCCGTCTTTTAGAACACGGTTGTCGCGTGCGATGGGTGCCTGGCGCAATCATTCAACACCGTATTCAGACGCCAAAATTGCGCCGGGACTATTTTCTTGATCTGCATTTCCGTCAAGGCCGCATGGAAGGGGCTCGCAAACGGGGAAATCTTTCACGTGTGCCCCCCAGATATCTTATTCCACAAATATTGCGGGCTTATGTACAGGCGATTGTTTTGCGCTTGAAAAAAGGATCTGCGCACTCCTTAAGACAGGAAATGAATGCCGCTTATTTTACAGGATATGTAGTGGGCTGGATGAAGGACCCTATATGATTCGACTGGCAATTCGTTTTGACGATCCTTCCGCCACTTCAAATAGAGCGCTGGAACAAGGTATTTTCGCTGCGGCTGAAGCAGCGGGTATGCCAATAACTGTTGGGGTTATCCCTTTTCGTCGAAGGGCAGAGGAGTTGATACCCCTGACACAAGATCGTGCTACCCACCTGATTGACGCGCAGAATGCAGGGATAATTGAAGTGGCCCTGCATGGATATTGTCATGAAACAGTACGGGGTGAACAGCAGCCGCCCAGTGAATTCATGGGGTTGGATGTTGCTACTCAAATTGAACGGATACGCGAAGGCCGTGATCTGCTGGCGGCTACTTTCGGCTGCCCTGTCACAGGCTTTGTGCCACCCTGGAATACGTTTGATCTGGCCACTGTTCAAGCACTAACCAAGCTTGAATTTCGCTATATCTCTGCGGGCATGGATTTACCCGCTGAATGCGATTCAAGCTTGACTTATTTGCCCCGTACATGCCAAATCGCTTCACTTGCCCAAACGATTAATGAGGTAGAGAAATTTACAACTTTCGATCCTGTGGTCATAGCGGTTATGCATCATTATGATTTTGTGGAAAGCGGCATAGCCAATGCACAAACTGATCTGAAACGTTTTGGGCATATCCTTCAAACGTTGATGCAGGATAAGCGTATACAAGCCACTACCGTTTCAGCGCTTTGTAATGACCCTGTTGCATCTTCAGCAAACAGGCAGATGCAAAATGCCTGGGCCAGGTTGCCCGGAAAAATTCAGTGTCATCTCCCTAAAGATGCGTTATTGAGCCAGGGGTGGCAACGTATATTTTTAAAATCTATTTTTCGTCTCATATGAACACGCAACGCGCCCCCAAAGGACCTGTATTCATTGTTGGAGCCCCGCGCTCCGGCACCACTCTGCTGCAGTATATGCTGCGGTCACACCCGGCGCTATCCCTGCCCACGGGGGAGTCTCATTTTTTTATCCCGCTGTACAGGCATGCTACGGAGTTCGGTGATTTGTCCCTTCCCGAAAATGTAGAACAAGTTTTACATGCGATGGAAGCGCAGAGTGCTGAGTTTCTGCACACTGATATGCATGGCCTCAAGTTTAATGTGGGAAACCTGGCTCGAGATTTCTTAGCAGAAGGCCGCCAGAGTGTACGTGATATTATTTCTGGATTATTTGAGAAAAATGCTGCGGGCGAGGGTAAGCCGCGATGGTGCGACAAGACGCCGTATTATGTCATGCATATTCCCAAGCTGCTGGAGTGGTGGCCGGATGCGCAGATTATTCATATTGTGCGCGATGGCCGTGATGTGGCCCTTTCCATGTTTGCCCGTCGGCATGACTTTCGCGTTTACAATACTTATCTTGCCGCTAAACAGTGGGAACAGTATGTGGAGACAGGGCATATTTTTGGCCAGCAAGTACCCGAGGGGCAATATATGGAATTGCGCTATGAGGACATGATCAGTGACCAGAAAGCAGCGCTCCAGAAAATTTGTGGTTTTCTCGGAGAGGCTTATTCTGATGATTTGCTGGAATATAAAAAATCGGGAACTGCCGGTAAAACGCCCTTGTTGCAAAAGCCCATTCAGAAAGATAATCAGGATAAGTGGAAAAATGAAATGACACCTTGGCAGATTCGCGTTTTTGAATCTGCCGCAGCGGCCACCCTGAAAAATTTTGGATATACCCTGACGACATCTGCTCACCGGCTGCCATTAGTCTTGCGGGTATATTATCGCTGGCAAAATGCATTAAGCACGGCCTGGTATCGTAAGTTTGGCCCAAAGAAAAAACCATGGTCTCCACACTCACCGTCTTGATTTGTACCCATAATCGAGTGCAGCTGCTGGGTCGTGTGCTGCAATCGATCAACTTGGCAAAGCGCCCGGGGAGATGGCAAGTTCGCATTCTGGTGGGTGTTAACAATTGTAGTGATGAGACAGTTGCAAGCCTTCAACATTATCAGCAGGATGCCAAGCAGCTGGGTTGGTTACCGCTGACCTGGTTTGAGGAACCTGTTCCAGGTAAATCCCACGCGCTAAACCATGCAATTCGCCTATTGAACGATGATGCAGTCGTGTTGGTGGATGATGATCATCGCGTAGATCATGAATTTCTGGTGGAAATTTGCAAGGCCCTGGAAACTTATCCAGAAGCCACCATGTTTTGTGGACGCATTTTACCAGATTGGGATGGCACCGAACCCGCCTGGGTCTATGACACGGGTCCCTATCGGATCTACCCGCTCCCGGTGCCGCGCTATGATCAGGGAATGGTGCATCGCTTGGTCACCATCGAACAGGGACCGTTACCAGGTGGCGGCAACTTGTTTATGCGCACAGGGGTATTTGCGCGTATAGGTGGTTTTTCAACAGAGCTTGGTCCGCGGGGGCATGATCTCGGGGGTGGTGAAGATAGTGAGTTTGTGCTCATTGCGCTACAGAAAGGTGAGCAACTTCAATATGTACCAGAAGTGTTGCAGCATCACTACGTAGATACAGAGCGGCTTAAGTTCAGTTATTTGATACGCAAGAGTTACCAGCGGTCTCGTTCAGTAGCCCGTGTCCATCATCAGGAAAAACAAGTGCCACGCTATATCTGGCGCAAACTGGCAGAGTATGTAGCACATGCCATATTCTCATTTTCCTGGCCCAAAGCCCGCTTTTATCTCATGCGTACTGCCGCAACGCTCGGCGAATTGCAGGGAATGCGTGAAAAAGTGCAGGAGCTTTCCCCCCTTCGCAACAAGCATTTAACGGACCGAATTGGGGCTGGATTCTGGGCACTACTCACAATAGCGGGAGTGATAAGCGCAGGTATTTCTGTGTGTTTCTTGCCGTCGATATTATTTCAGCAAGTGATTGAAGGCGCGCTGGCTGCATTGAGTAACGCTCTTGCAATAACGATTCTGATCAGTGCCAAATCGCTCCGTGATTTTTCTCAAACCGGCCCACAAATACAAGCCGAAATCCGTCATCATTATCGATGGTATACCTTGGCCGCCTTTGCGAGGCTGGTGGGCTGGACACTCTTGCTGCTTATCCTTATGGGAGCAGTAGGAACAGTTATATATGCGGCGATGGCAGCAGCTTCAGGCCTCAATTATATGTTTACGGGTGCATTTGTAGCCGCGTTTATGGGTGTTGCGTTGATTACAAGCTGGCAGTTTTGTCGCCAGCTTTTTTACATTCCTGCCAGTCTGGTTTCATCCATGCATTACCGTATGAGCCGGCTTTATCCTTTATGGGGAATGCTTAATGCTTCACGGTTACACCTGTTTGGCGGATCCATCGCTTTCTTGGTTTTTTTACTGTTTGGATTTGCCAGTTTACGGCTTGCCCAGATGGGAGCGCTCGCACCACTAACCGCACTATGGGGAGGCTTTGCCGCTTTGGTTGGACTGGCTGGGTGGGCAAATTCTGCAACTACACCCACACCAGTCAAATCGAAGCGCAGTGATACGCGACCCAATATCCTGATGCTGGGTTCGGATACGCTTCGGGCTGATCGCCTGGGGGTTGCTGGATATCGTCGCCAATTGACACCCAAGTTAGATCAAATGGCCAAAAGTGCGACACAATTTACGCAATGCTACGTTCCTTGTGCACGTACCGCACCTAGTTTAATATCCCTGTTTTCGGGCACCTGGCCCCACCGGCATGGTATCAGAGACAATTTTGTTGCAGATGCTGAAACCCGTTTGTCAGTACCTTGTCTTCCACAAATTCTTGCAGACGCAGGTTATGCCACTGTTGCCGTGAGTGACTGGTGTGGTGCTGATCTGGGCAAGTTTTCACTGGGTTTTCAGCAAGTTGATGCGCCAGAAGACCAGTGGAACATCAAATATCTGATACGTCAGGGGCCAAAGGACTTAAGGCTGTTTTTGTCACTTTTCACCCACAATCGTTTTGGTAAATATTTTTTACCGGAACTGTATTATTTGGCGGGTGTGCCACTTACAACACAGGCAGGTCGTGATGCACGCGCCCGGTTATCGAGTCTGGCCGGGGCAGATCAGCCATTTTTGCTCAATGTATTTTTGTCTGCCACACATCCGCCATTTGGCTCTGAATTCCCCTATTACGCCCGCTTCTCAGACCCTAAATATACCGGCGAATCAAAATTTGTCATGGCGCGGCTGACGGACCCACAGGAAATTATTCGTCGCCAGGGTGATGGCAGAAAAGAGTTTGACCTCGACCAGATTATCGATCTTTATGACGGTTGTGTACAAAGTTTTGATGATGAAGCAGGACGAATTCTCGACCACCTGGAAGCTTGCGGGCTCGCTGAAAATACCGTTGTGGTGGTATACAGTGACCATGGTATGGAATTCTTCGAACATGAAACATGGGGACAAGGTAACAGCGCTGTAGGCGATTTTTCGGCCCGAATCCCACTGATTATTCGTGACCCGCGAACGCAGGGTAGTGGTGTTCAGCAACAAATTGTACGTAGTGTAGATATCGCACCAACGCTGCTGGAGCTGGCTGGTCTTACAAGTCCCAGCGTTATGGATGGTATTTCTCTGGCAAGTCTTGTTAAAGGAGAAAATCAGGATCTGGATTTGGCAGCCTTCAACGAAACCGGGATCTGGCTAACTGATTTGCCGGGAATGCCGGAAGATCACTTACGGTATCCCAATTTGTTGGAGTTGCTGGAAGTGCCAGACAAAAGCACCGGCACATTGGCAATCAAACCCGAATACCATGACATAGTGTTTGAAGCTAAGGACAGGATGATTCGATTAGGACGCTGGAAATTAGTCTATCAGCCACTTGAATCCAGCGTTTTGTTGCGCCTATTTGATTTGGAAAAAGATCCAGGTTGCTTGCAAGACGTGTCAAAACAGTTCCCGAATATATGTGATTCTCTCATGCAGCGCTTGTCAGAATGGATGAAAGGGGAAAATGAAGGAAAAATACCACAGTGTCAGGGGCGGAAGATCAGCACATAAAAGTCGAGGTGGCACCTAGTCTTTCAAAGGTTGATGTTGACCAACAATTTGGGAGGGGAAATTTGAAAGTTGAAATGAGCTTACCTCCGTATGCAACAGTTTCATGCCCGTTGAAACAATCGTTGGGGAGACAATCCAAGAGACTCACTTGCAATTGCACGTGGTTGGTCGTTTAGAACCATTGAATTCTGATATGCGTTGGCTATATTCCATATTTATATGCTTCGTTCTCTGTTCATGTTTAGGTGCGTCATCACCAAGCGATGATGTGCTAACGCAAACATTTGTAACTTATGAGAGGCGTTTCTTAGAAGTGGAAAGTTTTTGTTATAACCAAAAAAATTTGCGCTCAATTAAGTTTGAGAACAGCAAACTTATCGTAAGCACCGAGTCAGGCGCTGCTAACCTTAATTCAGCAGAAGAACTCTTGCTGGGTAATTTCTTTAGAGACACAAAAATGTCTCAAATTGACTGTAGGTTTGTATATTCGTCAAGCGGGATTGGGCGGCTTTTTGCTGTGAGGTTTATTGCTTATGCAGTTGGAATGGGTTTTTCAGGTAGAATCAAGGCGATAGATCACTTCATTGATGGAAGAAGCGATTTGCGGACTAATGACATTGCTCGCCGTGAGCTTCGTAAGCTTCCTAAAGAAGGATGGTATATATATGAACCCAAGTAAAGTCACGAATAAAACAAAATCTGACCATAAAATACGTAACAAGGGGGGCCATTTAACTTTCTCACCTCAGCTTTGATTCTATTTACCGCGTTTAAGGGCAAAATCTGCAAGCTGGTTTGTTTGTTTCTGCATTCACACTGTCAACCGGGCTTGTAGTTGTATCCGTGTTTTGGTCACTACTAGTATCGGGGCAAAACCGGCAATATGGCGATGATTGCGAGTTGTCCTGGGGCATTTTTTGGTGATCAGTCCCACCTGAAGCCTCTTTAGATTCACTGAGAGGTTCGCTGGTCTTTGCTGGCGTATTTTGGGTCTTTGCAGTTTCTTCTGTAGTGCCCGGATTTCCTGTTTTTTCCGTGCTCCCTGTTTCGGATGGCAAGATAGATTTTTTTTCAGGGATTGGTCGTTTACCACCAATTGCTTGATAACGTCTTAATAATGCTTTTGAATCCGGGTTGATTTCAAGACCATTGTAAAGGATCTCTTCAGCCTCCTTACGTTTGTTCAGCGCGCTATAAACATCACCCAATACTTGGTAAGTTCTGAAGTCTTCGGGTGTCAGCTGAATTGCCTGAAGCAAGGGGCTGATAGCTTCTGCGTAATAATTAGAAGATTTGGTGAGTCTGGCGTATCGCTCAAGTGCTTTTCCATAGGTGTATCTGATATCCGCGCGCAGGTATTTTGAGCAACTGCCTTCGCCGTCATGAAATGCTATTTGGCCTTTGAGCGTATTCAGGGCCCTATTTAATTTTTCTTTTGCTAAACCTGGGTTGGTATAAGCATTTTTTTCAGCACGAACCAGGTCAGTATGTGCGTCGCAGTAATAGTGATAACGCGTACACCCTGTTGTGTCCATGGTGTGGCTCTGTGGAACGGCTGAAGGATCCAGGCCTGCTCGTGCGCCGTACATCCATTGGCAAAGCTGGGGCATCATTAAAATTTCTCGTTTATCCGGGAGAAATCCTTCGGCATGGCCAAAGCCTGAATGGCTAACTATTATCCCCATGAAAATCAATGACAAAAACTTTTGAAATCTCGCGGTAGTAAAAGCCATTATGCGGTGTTTGACCTGCGCATCATATAAATCCCCTGATTTCATGGTGATAATTTCTCCAATATTTATAATGTGGTCATGAAAAGCAAAATCGGAATGTACTTGTTTTTCAGTTAGCTGGGCTGGCTATAACAACGTACTGCTCATATCGCATGTCAGCAATGTTGTTAAGAAGAAACAGGTTAAGCATCGAAAATTTCCATGAATCGAATCCGTTAATGCCATTCATTTTAACAATGCTATAGCCACTATCCTTAAATAAATCAATCATGCTCTTGTACGTAAAGAACCTTAAATGCGTTCTGTCAAAGATGCCATATTCTCGGTAAGGAAATTGTTTATCCAGCAACACTTCTCTTAAAGCATAAAAATACCGAATATTGGGAATTGAACTGACAATGACACCCTGAGGGCTTAATTTGGATTTAATAATTCGAAGAATATGCCATGGGTCGGCCAGATGTTCGAGTACATCATTAAATACAATACAATCAAAATAGCCATCTGATAATGCATTCAGGTTGTTTTCGACATCACCTGACAATACGTTATTTAACCGTCGAGTGGCTTCTTTGGCCGAGGCCGCATCTAATTCGATTCCCCACACTTCGATATCTCTTATGGATTTCAGCATTTCCCCAAAAAATCCCTGACCGCATCCAACATCCAGCACTTTTTTCGCATCCAATGGAATGAATGGTTCGATTTCTCTTCTTTGCCGTTGGTAATAAACACTAGGCTTTTCATCCAACTGGGTACTGTTGCTTCTGTCCATTTCCTGCTCCCTGTTGTTGCTATACAGTAAATCACATGATAGAACGAAAAATCTGAGCAATTCTTGTTCCTACAACAGAACAACTGTAATCAGCTTCGACGACTGCCCTTCCATTGTGCCCCATCTCATTTGCCTTATCACGATTGAGGTAGAGAAATTCCAAAGCGGAGATCCATTCTTCGTTAGATTTCGCTCCAAAACCTAAATTGCTTTTGGCGAGAATGTCCGCGTTTACGCCAACTGGCGATACAACAACGGGCAAGTTGGTAGCCATATACTGTAACATCTTGAACGCACATTTTCCCCTTGCCCAGTCGGTATCGGGAAGCGGCATCAAGCCAACATCCATTTCACGGAGCACAGCGGATTCTGCCGTTTCAGACCATTTGACATAACGCACTTTATTTTGTGGAATGAGGGTGAATTTCGGTTCACGCTCAGCCATTACCAACAACACAGCATCGTACTTAAGAAGAAAAATGCTCAATGCTTGTTCAATGGCATAAAGGTAAGGGTAGTTTCCAGCAGATCCTGTCCAGCCGATCACAAAGCGGTCATTTTTTGGCGTTGCTTCGATGCGCTTACAGAATTTTTGAGTATCAATGGCGGTGGGGACAATCTCGATACGCTCACAATGCGATGAAAAGTGGTTCGCAATGTGTTGATTCCCAGCGAATACCACGGATGCGCGCTGCGCAATCCGGGCAACGGAGCGGCTGCCGTCAGGCTTTGCTTGCCAGATGGCATCGTCGACATCAAACACATAGGGGCGATGAACAAATCTCTCTAAAGTATATGTGCCGAAAACGAGATCGCGATTCAACCAGGTAATATCCGCATTCCAACTTCCCACGACACCTGGCAGGCGAGAAATAAGCTTTGCCATGCGCCAGCCAGGTTCTGCAATCCGTTTTAGAGGGCCAGGTAAAATGTTTATTATTTTTGAGGGGACGCCGGCGTGCTTGTCTATTACAGGGCAGTGCTCCCTGACTTCAATGCCTTGCAAGTGAAGCGGCGCTATAAACTGCCGCACACGGAATCGCGCTGAGGGGTCATTTCGGCCTGAAGTTAAAGCGGCAACATGCACTAGTACACTACCTTATTCAAAATCAACGCGGCATCCTAAGTTAAGCGGTCAGCTTGCATTCTGCTCACCATGCAGGAACACCAATATTATAAGTTCTCAATGGTGTCGTCAGATCGGATTGCCAATGAGTAACTATAGTAATTATAGTAAAGTGGAACGTGATCATTTTTAGCTTCAGCAATTCAATTGCTATGACAACAAACGTGTTTGCTCTGCCACCCTGTCCCAGGAAAAATAATTTACAGCTCTTTCATATCCCGCACTACCCTTTTGTGTGGCAACATTGTCATCACTTAATAATTGCGAAAGCGCTTCAATGACTGCAGGGCATGATTGTCCGTCCACGACTATTCCGGTTACGCCATTTTGTACGGCTTGCTTGGCTCCCCCAGCATCTCCCGCAACCGAAGGTTTTCCACATGCTGCTGCCTCGATGAACACCATGCCAAAACCTTCAGTGTCACCATTGATTTCTCGGTTTGGCATGGCAAATGCATCACAGGCATTATACCAACGAGGTAAGTCGATGGCATTGACATGACCCAGCAAGTGTACGCGATCTGCCACACCGTGTACACGTGCGAGATCAAGCAAATACTCCTGATCTTCACCTATGCCTATCAGCGCATACTGAACATTGATGCCGGCCTTGATGAGTTCGGGGAGTGCTTTGATCACCTGGTCGAAGCCCTTTCGTCGTGATAGCCGCCCTACCGACAAAACCAATTTTCCCTCTGGCGCTATGCCGACAGATTGCCGCAAGTCATCACAGGGCAAGCCAGGGCGAAAGCGTTCAATATCAACACCCGGAGAAATCAGCGTGATATGCATCGGATCAACATCCATCTTGATGAGTTCATCGTGGGTGAACTGGCTGTTGGCTATTACATGATCGGCGTGGCGCAGGGCAAAACGCATGGCCTTGTATTTGCCGCCATGACCCCAAGTGGTGAGTTCTTCTCCATGGGCATAAATCACCACCGGATGGAAGGTCAGGCGTGCCACAGCCCATGCGCATAAGCCTTCTGGCAGGGCGCGCCCGGCATGAACGGCATCAAAACGTCGGGTTGCGGCTAAATACAGGGATTTAAAAAACAGATTGACGTACATGCCAAGGGATTCCGGCCGTAGCCAGGTCACGCGATGCATATTGATACGGTGGATGCTATTGGGATGGTTGGCATCCACTTCGGAAGCGCCGGGCACGTCGGCCGTGACAATGTGGGTTTCCTTGCCGGACAGGCGGCGGTACACTTCAGCAAACCAAACGGCTGTACCTCCTTTGGTGGGTAGAAATAATTCGGTAAGCACTAGGTAACGTGACATGTTCAGTTCTTTATCAAGGATAAAATATTGCGGAAGCTGGCAACACTTGGCGATTCAATCAGTGAAGGCAATACTGCGCGTATGGCCTCCATTCTTCGGCCTGATTTTGTGAGCGAATAAGCAAGATTGAGCCTGGCTTGACGCAGTCGGGTAGTGTAACCGCGCCGAACGGAAGGGGGCAGTTCCTCAGCACTTTTGCCGAGTGCTATCAGTGTGCGGACATTTTCGAACTGCGCGCGCACCGGATCGGCGCGTGTGGCACTGGTACTGTGAATGCTGTATACCGCCATCGGCTCGCAGATTACCCCCGCATGATGGCTCCGCGCGACCAGACGGGTCAGCAGATGGACGTCTTCACATACTTTGAAGCCCAGAGGGTACCCTCCCAGTTCCAGAAATGTAGCGCGTGGAAGGCTTAAAGTATGGGTGTCTCCAAAATGGTCCGCTACAAAATCTTCGAACTCTGACTCTTCCATAATTACTTCGCTGTTGCCTGCAGCTTTTTTAAGCATCATTCTGCCGGATGCTTTGCCCAACATAGAGCGCCCCAGCAAGTTTTCATTTTCATCACGATATTCATAATCGCCTGTAAGGAAATCCAGCGCCGGATCGCGAGAAATCCATTCACCATGATGTTTCAAACGGTCTGGTAAATACCAGTCGTCAGCATCCAGAAATGCTAGCCATTGGCTAGTGGCTGCCTTGGCGCCTGCATTGCGAGCTGCTGATACACCCTGATTGGTCTGGTGAATATACTTTATCTGCCCGGTAAATTCAGTGATTGCTTCCTGCAAAGCATCGGTGGAACCATCGTCGACTATGATTATTTCGCTGGCGGGATAGGTTTGGGTTAATACCGATCTGATCGCGCGTTTTATAGTTTTTTCGGCATTAAATGCCGGGATGATTACGGAAAACGTTGGATTGCTCATGGCGTGTTCATTGCTGAGTGTGAGGCATTTGTTTGCTTTGACTTACTGCAAGCGAAATCAACCATAATGGAAGCGCAATCCCACTAATTCGCGCCAGTTTCCAGAACCCGGAAATCTCCTTGATCCTCAGCAGCCAGACATTTAACTGATGCAAGTATGAAGTATTAATCAAACTACCTTGATGTGCGGCTATCTGAGCGCTTAAGGTGGCTGTGGAAATAAAACGCGCATCAGGAAAACGCTGCTGGACTCCTTTAAGTAATAGCTCTAACTCTTTCAGTGCATTGTTGCAGGTGTGCTTGTCATTGATAAAGTTGAAACGATGGGTTTCAAGTAAAGTGGGTCGTCCAAGGGCGGACTTCTTAACCATTCTCATCAAGGTGTCAGCAGCGCGGTGGCCACGTGCCGGTTCGAAATATTCGTCGCGAACCAGGTAGAGGGTTTTGGCGTTGTGCTCCCCGTTCAGAATTTTTAACCCGGTTGGGCTTAGTTTACCTTGCGCATCTCGGTATTCATAACGCGTGCCAGGAGTAATAACGGTTTGCACCCCCAATTTTGACCAGATTCGTTCAACAGTGTCATTCCATACAAATGTGGGCGGGACGGCTACGAGCGGTGCAACCCCCAGAATGTCTTGGAACGCCTTTACTTCTTCGGAGATGGCTTGTTCAATCTCAGCGTTATCGATAGGTTGAGTTGGCAGCACAGATCCGTCCGTCCAGCGGCTTTGCAAATGATCGGGTAACGTTTCTGTGGAAGCATATTCTTGATGGGTCAACCAGTTTCGAATTTCAACGTTGTGTTCGGCAGACGCGATTAACGCAGGTGGCCAATAATGGGCCATGCCATGCAGTTGAGCCGAAAATGTTCCGGATTTCATGCCTTGCTTGATCGCATTCAAAATGGGACTGAATACGGGGTCGCTCAGTAATAGTGGATGATAGGCCAGAGGTGCTGACTGCTTAATGCGCGCCGTATCTGGTATCGACAATACAAGACCTAACGTCATGACGGGATGGTGCCCCTGGCAGTCCTTAAAGCGTGAAAGGACAACGTGTAGCGCATTTAATGCATCGGCCTGTTCAGTTGGTCCGGCACCCCAGTCGTCGCTTTCAAAAATAAGTACTGGATGGCACAACACTGGTTCTCGCCACAGTGCGATAAGCCCCTTCCGGTAAATTATTCCGAGCAGCAATCCGATGCTGGTAAACCATGCAACAATGATTAGAATGGCTATAGTCCCCATTTTTTCTTGCCGGGCTGATGACACTCTTGCCTGGCCTGCTATCCTTTTGAAATGAACTTCCGATTATCGAAGAGCAGATTAATACTAGCATAAACCGGGTCCACTGAAGGGATGCGACCCGAATAACTTATTGCTGCAATAACCGAGGCAATCGTTAAAAATCGAAATAAATAAACTTCTGAGTAGAGCCCCCAAACATAATCAACAACATGGCAACCCCAAAATAGGCCAGGCTTCTAATTGGCCAAGGCGTGCTCCACCAACGGGTATATCCTCGTTCAAAAAGTTGAACCAAAAGAGGTTCTAAGAGTGCTGTCAGAGTAGCTAAGCCAAGTCCAATCCAAACAAAAGTACGCAGAACTGGTTCCGCTGCTGAAGTGGCGCCAATGCCCAGCATTGCCGCACTGATTGTCCATGCCTCTGTAAATCCGGGTGCACGGAAGAAGACCCAGGTAAAACTGACCAGTGCCATGGTCACTGGCCAGCCTGCAAGGGAAAGTACTTTCGACCACTTTGGACCAGTCGGGAAATGGAGGTATTCATAAAACTTGATTAGCAAGCGGTGTCCAATAAGATACATTCCGTGCAGAAATCCCCAGAAAACAAAAGTCCAGTTTGCGCCGTGCCACAACCCGCCAAGCAGCATGGTAATCAGAATGTTTGCATGGGTTCTTATCGGACTGCAACGTGACCCCCCCAGGGATATATAAAGGTAGTCACGAAGCCAGCGGGACAGTGTCATGTGCCATCGACGCCAGAATTCCTGCGGGTTGCGGCTGATGTAGGGGTATAAGAAATTGCGCGGCAATATAATTCCCATTGCACAGGCCATACCAATAGCCATTTCACTGTAGCCTGAAAAATCGAAATAAATTTGTAGCCCAAAGGCAATGGATGCTGCCCAAGCGGTTACAAATCCTAACTGATCAGGGTGTGCGAAAAGAAAATCCGTAAGATCCGCCAGATTATCTGCGAAGAGTACTTTTTTAATGAGGCCACCCAGAAATATCAGCGCGCCGAGTCGGACATCTTCTGCCCTGAGAGGCTTTAAACTTTCCAGCTGGTCGACCAGCTCAGATGCTCTAAGAATGGGCCCTGCGATCATGTGCGGGAAAAAAGTAACATAGAGAACCCAGATTCGGAAACGTATGTGGCGCGTCCAGTCACCCCGATATACATCGATCATGACAGACAACATATGAAACGTATAAAAACTGATACCTAAAGGGAGTGCCCAATGAATCCAGTCCGGGGCATGATGAGGTGTCGTGCCATTTAAAAACGCTATTCCTGCAAACCAAGTGTCTACCAAAAGCACGAGGTATTTCATGGCGCCCAATAAGGTCAGGTTGAGTGCAAGTCCTAATACCAAAGTACTCAACTTGCGCGATCGGAAAAGTGCTGAATAAATGAGATAGTTAAGCCCCAGGGACGTAAACAGAAGAACCAGGTAAGCCGGTTTCCATGATGCATAAAAAATAATACTGGCCAGAAGCAGTATGGCAGCACGCTGCCGATAGCTTGTTGCAGCTGCATATAGTGCAAAAAAAGCTGCGAAAAAGATAAAGAAGTTGAAACTGCTGAAAATCACTTGGGCTGTCCCTCGACATTCAACCAGTGCCATTTCGCTTCAAGTTCCTTTGCAAGCCAGCGACTGTAAATCTGTGCTCCTTTGTCACTCAGATGCCCGGCATTAAAGAAATACGCGCGTTGGCGTGGAACTGGGTCGGGTTGGCTGATGACATACACACCGATTTCTTTCAGGCGCGCTGACAAGGGAAAATAGGCGCCATTTGCACGAGCAGGGTCTGCATAAGCACTGCTTCGATTCAGCAAAGGGGGAAACGAAACAGCAACGGAAATGTTGTGCTGCTGCAGTATTTTGGTTATTTTGAATAAATAGTCCTGAACGACAGGTGTTGGAGGGATGTCGGCCCCCTCTTCTTGTTGCTGGGCTTGAGCTTCATTCTGGTTTGTTGCGCCAAACCCTGCTCGATACCCAAGATGACGCCATGCTGCACCACCCACTGGCTCAAGCGGCTTGATGGTGGCTTCTACAAAGCGTAAAGCTTTATCAGGTTCGCGCAGTTGTCGAAGGTTGTCCGTGTATGCCCATAATTTTAACCAGGTGCCTAGCCAGGTTTTTACTGCGCTTTCATCCAGTAGCGCCTGGCGGTCCGCAAAAAATGTCGAATATCCTAGCGAGTCATCATTTTGCAAATAACTTTCGTCCAGGCCAATGACGACCAACTGAATCTTCCCTTTTGCGAGACATCCGGCCTCTTCAAGGCGCGTCAGCATGCCATAACCTATCCGGGCGTTGGTTCCGGGAACTCCCAGATTGAAAGTTGCGCGGGATGTACCCCACTCGGTTTGCATTGCGCGTGGGTCTATTCCATTATCTACCCGGCTATTACCCAAAATCAGGATTTGGGGGCAGGTTTTTTCCGCAAACAACTGTTTGTCCATTGCCCGGCCCACGGCAAACACGGCGCCATATCGTTGAACAATCCAGTCATTGAATAAAGCGGCGTTGACGAGGCCGAGCAAAATAAGCCCGACACCCAGGCCTGCGCCAAAACCTGGCCAGATTCTCATGCTGCAAATATCATTCGGCAGGGTATCCCATGGATTGCGCTGTAGGAGCAACAGAGTGCATTATTCGTTCGATTTTTTCTCGGTTGCGCCCGTCTTTCCATTTATCCAGCCGTATTTCAGAAAAAGCGTTATAGGGTGTGGATAAAACGTGAGCGCAATGTTGTTCGATATCGTGGGTAAAAGCCAGGCCACATTGTTCGAAAGCTTGTCGAAACCCTGATAAAGGGTTGCGTACCAGATCCTCGTAAAACACCTCGCTCCACTGTTGGGAAGGAATCTGATCTTTTGCAGCAAGAATTTCATTGTTAATGGCGCAGTATTGAAAAGCACAGACTTCTTCAATGGATTTGTTGAGATAGTTGCGCCAGCCATCGGAAAGAAAAAAACACCATTGGGTATAACGACCATTCTCAATGGCAACTTTCTCTCTTAATTCGCGGGACCACGTTGCGAATTCTTCAGGTTTTCCCCAGCCTTCTATGAGTGAATTAATGTTGTCTCCAGGACTGCGTTTGACAAAAATGAAATGGGCATCGGGAAATAAAGCATGCAAGTAAGGGATGCACAATCCGTTTTGGTTGTTTTTGTCTATAAATCGTGTTTTTCCGGTGAAAGTGTAAAAATAGCGGCTTACCTCGGCACGGTCTTTTGCGTTGGCATCCTGCGAGTTCAACCCATGGGTATCCCAGTTTTTATTGGCTAAGGGATGTAAGTCCACCCAGAAATCATGGGTTTCTCTTTGCAACGTGCCCAGCTCTTTTGACTCAGATAAGGTTTTATAAACAAGGGTTGTGCCGGCACGGCTGCAGCCTATTACAAAAATGGGTTTATCTGCTTGTATTTGATGAATGTTCCACAAGGCATTTCGGGTTGCACGGAGAATCTGCCGACCATGATATCGCAGTGTTTTATCAACTTTTAACCAGAATTCACTCAATGGTAGCCTTTAGTGGAAATATTTATAAAGTTGCATTATAAGGTAATATGATGACAAAAGTATAAGCAGCGGGGAGTTTACATGAAGGGAATGTGTGGTTGGATCGGAGCAAAGGAAGCTTTTCCTGACACAAGGGAAATCACCAATTCATTGGTTGTTTCCATGTCGGGTGGGCTAAAAGACTCTTTACAAGCGCTTTATGGTACACGGGATGGTTTGGCAGGCTGGTCTGAAATGGGGCAGGCCAGTTGTTATGAAGTCGATTCACTAAAAGTAATTGTTTTAGGGAATGTTCATTGGAAAAGTGAAGTATTAAACAAACTTTCCCTTGAGATTTCACCAGCTGCTGCTGTTGCCAATGCATTCTCAAACTCCGGTAAGGCATTTCTGGAAGAGATGCATGGTGCTTTTTGTGTTGCCATCATTGACAAGCTGGCTGATCGGGTACTGTTAGCCATCGACCGACTTGGTATTTATCCCCTGTGTTATTCATTGCAACGTGAAAATTTTGTTTTTGCAACCAGCACAGATGGTATCGTGGCACATCCTGGGATAAGTAAAGAAATTGACCCGCAGGCGGTATTTAACTATCTGTTTTTTCATATGGTCCCTTCCCCCGGCAGTATTTATAAACAGGTATATAAGTTACTGCCTGGTCAATATGCCTTATTTCAGAATGGGAAGGTTGAGACGGATTTTTACTGGCATCTTAAATATGCTGATTCGGGCCGAAGTCTTTTTTCTGAGCGCAGGGAGATACTGAAATCATTGCTCAAAAAGGCTGTAAAAAAAGCAGTCATTGACGAAAAAGCAGGGGCTTTTTTAAGTGGTGGCACTGACAGCTCAACTGTTGCCGGTGTATTAACAGACGCGCTCCACAAACCGGCAGAAACATTTTCTATTGGGTTTGAAGCGGATGGTTACGACGAAATGGAATTTGCGCGTATTACAAGCCGCCATTTTGGCACTCACCCCCATGAATATTATGTGACGGCTCAGGATGTGGTTGATGCGATTCCGATTATTGCCCGCGCCTATGACGAGCCTTTCGGGAATGCATCCGCAGTTCCTACTTATTTTTGCGCCAAAAGAGCCAAAGAGCAGGGTATTCGGGTCATGCTGGCCGGGGATGGCGGGGATGAAATATTTGGAGGGAATGCACGCTATGCAAAGCAAAAGATCTTTGAAGCTTATTTCATGTTGCCCACTTTGCTGAGAGACTCCGTACTTGAGCCAATCATGTTCGGGCTGCCGGGTATTGATCATATTCCCCCGTTAAGAAAGTTGAAAAGTTACATTTCTCAGGCGCGCGTTCCTTTACCGGATCGTCTGGAGGCTTATAATTTTTTGCATCGTACATCGCTTGATGAAATTTTCACCAGTGCGTTTCTCGAACAGGTGAATAGCCAGGTACCGGATGAGTTGTTACGAACAGAATATGGCCGTACGGATGCCATTGCGCCTACGAACCGGATGTTACATCTGGATTTAAAATTCACGCTGGCCGACAATGACTTGCGCAAGGTGAACCGAATGTGCCAACTGGCTGGCGTGGAAGTGCAGTATCCGTTACTGGATGAAGAGATCGTCATGTTTGCCGCTCAGCTTCCCCCCGATCTTAAAGTGAAAGGATTGAAACTCAGATATTTCTTCAAAGAAGCGCTTAAAGGTTTTCTCCCGAAAGAGACGCTGACTAAAAGTAAACAGGGATTCGGTTTGCCTTTTGGTGTCTGGATGCAAACTTATCCGCCATTACAAAAGCTGGCGTACGATAGTCTGAAGTCTTTGCGTGAACGGGGATACATACGGCCAGAATATATTGATGACTTGATAGAACAACATCGATCCGGTCATGCGGCATATTTTGGCGTCATGATCTGGGTGTTGATGATGCTGGAGCAATGGCTGCAGCATCATCAGACTAAAGCTGTTTAGGTTTGCGCCATGCAGCGCTCGCATAGAGCACTTTGTCCACAGGTTTTGAAAGTGCTTGCACGGGCTGAGAAGACTCTTTTTCGATGATGAACTTGCTGAGAATAATCAAACAGAGAATGTGGTAATACAGATCAAAGTTTGCCAAGCCCAGAAATGTGCCTGCTGATGCAAATCCGACCATGCTGACCTGCGTCATGGCAGCAAGGTCGGACGCCCATTTTTTGCTCTCATCATATTTGACCGACTTGATTATCGATCCGCCCGCTTTCCAGGTGGCAATGCCCAACGCCAGGAACAAGGCAAGCCCAATAAAACCATGTTCCCCCAGCACTTCAAAATAGATGCTGTGTGAATCATGGACGTTGTCCGGGATGGGTGCATACATTCTGAATGTATCAGGTTTGAAAGTTTCAAAGCCGCCCCCAACTAACGGGCGATCTTTAGCCAGATTGAACGCCATATGCCAGGCGTTGATGCGCCCTTGCGCAGACTGATCCTGTTCGTAAGTTTTGATTGAGTTCATTCGGTCAAACCATTGCTGCGGCATGATAGCGAGTACCAGCACGGCAGAAACGGCGATGACCAACCCGGTAAAAAATTTGTTGCGACTTTTTAGCCACAGGAATCCACCCATGGCAACGGCTCCAAGCAAAGCGCCACGAGATTGACTCCCTATGACGGCAAGCGCGCATAACATCATTGAAATGGATAATCCAATGTTTACCCATTTATTTTTGGTGGTAAGTTGCAGATAACGTAGAAGAGGAATGGTCATAATCAGCGCCAGACCAATTTCATTATCCCCCCCAATAAAAGTTTGCAGCGGCCCGCGGACGTGATAAACCCCGCCGTGGATGATCGTAAAAATACCCCCTTTGATGCCGTAAAACGCTAACGAAAGGGCTATAACCCATACTAAAGTTTGAAGACGTTCGCGTGTTGTTATCAGCATGAGCGTGGCAAAAACCATTAGCTGAATTTTGGCAACCTTTTCCATTTGTATCCAGGCGAGTTCCTGATGCAAAGAGAAAATGGTTGTGACTACCATCCATAATATGAGCGCAACCAGCAATTTGGTTTCTCTAGTCCAGGGTATGATTTTTGGTTCTTTTGACATCAACATACCTGAAAAGGTAGTCAGCGCGATGATGTAGGCAAATGGAAAGTAAAACGCAAATCCCCAAGCGAGTCGATGCGGGTTCATGTAACTCATCCATGACCAAAGATAAATGCCGATATAGGGATTTTTCAGGGCAAAAGGTAATATAAAAAATACGATGGCAGTAACAAAAATATCTCTCATTATTGGGTCAAAACCTTATCGGTACCATTGGGTGAGAATAATGCTGTCTTGACGTTACTCACAACATAGCGGTATTTACCAGATGGCTCTTTAGGAATGTCAGTTACGCGTTCAATTTCAATTTGCACAGCCTCTCCCAGGCGTTGTTTGAAGCCTGCAACGATATGAGGGATAGCGGTTTCATCAAATTGCGTATCTGTTTCCAGCAGTATACGGGTCAGGAGCATACTTTCCTGAATGATCTTGAATTTTGAAACACCTGGCAAATCGCGAAGAATATAAACCAGCGCCAGGCCATGCATCACTGTTCCATTCTGGGCTACGATGAAATCGGTGGTTCTACCCTGAATTTCTTTTAGCAAGGGCAGGCCCCGTCCACATGAACAAGGTTTGTCATCCAGGATCCCTACATCCCCTGTGCGATAGCGGATAAACGGGAAGTCGTTCGTGGCCAGGTGGGTAGTGACAATTTCACCGGCTTGACCATGGGGAAGCAGGTTTCCAGCATTATCCACGATTTCTACAATAATATCTTCGGCTGTAATATGCATTCCACCAGCTGGGCAAGCATGGGCGATAAAACCGGCATCCCGTCCCCCATAGCCGTTAGCCACCCGGCAGCCGAAGACGCGGGAAATGTGTTCCCGTTGATGGTCATACAGTTTCTCCGAGGTTACGAATGCAACACGGATACCCAGGTCATTCATACGCAGGCCTCGGGATTCAGCGTGTTGGGCGATATGCGCTAACGCAGAGGGATAGCCGAAAAGCATTTTAGGGCGCATGGAGCGTATTTCATCAACAAAACTATCCAGTTTGGCTTCGGTCATTTCAAAAGCGGGTAATAGTTTTGTGCGGAGCAGGCTATCTCGAATCTGGCGCACTTTATCTTGTGTTCCCAACTCAATGGGAGAACCCCATACAACGATTTCCGGGTCGCCTATATCCACCCCCCACCATCTGGTGGCGCGCCATTTGGCTGCCACATCGTGGCTAACACGTTCATTGCCGAGAAAGAAAATGAGCGGTTCACCACTGGAGCCACCTGTATTAAAGCGGGAAAGGTTCTGCGAAATTTCTGATTTTAACTGGTCAGTATTTGCACGAATGACTTCTTTGGTCAGAAATGGCAATTGAGCCAGGTCTGCCAGGTTCTTAACGGTAGCGGGGTTAAATTGATGGGCTAGAAACACATTTCGATAGTACGGCACATGCTCACCAACGTTGGATAAAAATGCCCGCAAACGGTCAATGCGTAACTTTTCCATCCTCTCGGGTGATAACCATTGTGTACGTTCCATTTCCTTGCGAATAGGCACCGTACCATGATGCTTTAGCTTTTCGTGCAATGGAAACAAACAGGAGGACACCACACGTGTATAAAAATTTAGCGACACGTTTCTGATTCCTTGTGTTGTGCGCGCGGAGGCAAGGTCGGCTTTTCGGAATTGATGTGCTGATTAATGTTCTGGAAAGCTTCAATCAATTGCGCAACGCGTGTATCCCATGCATTTTCATGTGCATAGTCGATAATTTTGGTTCTATTCCATTGGGTCTCAAGGGCTAAAGTAAGCGCTTGCTCCAGAGGTGCTTGTTCACCGAATGTCACTATTGTACCTAATTCAGGGCTGCAAACGACTTCGGCGTTGCCGCCGACGTTGGTGGTAATAACTGGCAGGCCACAGGCCATGGCTTCAAGAAAAACGTTTGCCCACCCTTCATTTCGGGTTGAAAGTACGAAGATATCCGCAGCGGATAGTGGGGTTTTCAAATCTTCAGATTTCATTGGGCCAGTGAAAATGACCCGTTTTTCAAGGCTCAGTTTAGCAACCTGGGCGCGTAATTGCGTCTCCATGTCGCCTTCCGGGCTTGGGCCACCTACAATCAAATAATGCAGTTCAGGGAAGGTTTTAAGAAGGGTTGGGAGGCAATCAATCACTCGGTGGAACCCTTTTCTTTCAACCAGGCCACCTACTGAAATCAGGATAGGCACATCAGGCGGCAAACCCAGTTTGCTCCGGGCATTTGCTTTATCGATAACATAGAATTTTGCGGTATCCACGCCATTGCCTATTACCTGGGCTTTGGACTCCGAGATGCCTAATGAGAGCGCGATTTGGCGTAAAGAATCGGATACGGAAAACACGCGTGCGGCAGATTTCAGGGCGGCGGTAATGCGAATTCGGAATGCGGTATTTTTAACAAGGCGCGACTCAGTGCCGCGCAATGTGACAGTAAATGGCAGGGCCAGCCATTTGCCCAATAAACTCGCAGCATAACCTTCAGGATAGGCAAAGTGGCTGTCTATGATGTCGCATTGATGTTCACGCTTGAGACGACGCATCAAAGTGAATGTACTCAATGCGAGAAAAAAGCCATCCAGCCTTTTGAATATACCCGGTATAGAGAAGAATCGGGGGTGCAATACCTCGATGCCTTCCTGTATTTCCCTGTAAGGCGGAGAGGGACGAAAGTGGGGGCGAAAAAGACGTATCAACCCTTGAAACGGAAACCATGCAACTGGGGCTACAACCATAAGCGGTAGCGTCTTGGCGACTCGGAACATGCGTTCGCGTATAAAAACGCCGGCACCAGGTTGTGCGGCATTGGGAAACAATGTAGTAAAAACTACAATGTGAGGGCTTTCAGGCATTGTGCGTGCTTTTCTCTGTAAGCCGGTTATAAATTTCGATATAGTTGGACACGGATTTTGTCCAGTTACGCTCATTCTCAACAAACTGGCGCGCTGCAAAGCGCAGATCAGGCCATTTTGATTCTTCGGAAAGCAATTTAAATACCGCGCTGGCTAATGCCTGAGGGTCTTCTGCTTTGAACAAAATGCCGGTTTTGCCATCGTGAATGAGTTCCTTGTGGCCGCCAACATCAGAAGCGACCAGTAATCTTCCTTGCGCCATGGCTTCCAGGGGTTTTAACGGGGTAACCAATTCGGTTAGCCGCATGGAATGCCGTGGGTAGACCAGAATATCAACCAGATTGTAATATCGCTGCACTTGGTCATGAGGCACACGACCAGTGAAGATAACCTTTTCTTGAATGCCAAGCCTTGATGCAAGCTGCTTCAGATTTTCCTCCTGTGGCCCTCCACCAACCAGCAACAAACGTACATCAGGTGCAGCCTTGAATATAGTGGGGAATGCCTCTAACAGGAGATCCAGTCCTTCATAGGCGTAGAAGGAACCGATGAAGCCAATAATTCGGTGGTTAGTCAATCCTAATTGTTGTTTAAGAGTTGCCTCTCCTGCCCCCCCAACAGTAAATTTATCTATATCCACAGCGTTCGGGATGACAGTGACCTTTTTAGCGGGTATGCCTCGAGCAACTATATCTTGCCGAAGGCCTTCACAAATTGTAGTGATGGCATCTGCACGCTTGAAAGCGTTTGTTTCTAGTCCTCGAGTCAGGCGGTAACGCATTCCCCATTCTTTGCTGGTGCCATGATCCACAGCGGCATCTTCCCAAAATGCCCGAACTTCGTAAACGACAGGAATTTTATGTTTACGTCCGGCACGCAATGCAGCAATGGCATTTAAAGCGGGTGAGTGGGCATGCAAAATATCAGGGTGAACGAGCGGTATGATTTCATCAAGTTTTTTTGCAAGGCTGTTGATGATGCTAATCTGGTTGAAAATCGGCAGAGTGGAAAGGCCGCCCGTTGCAGGTGGTGTACGGTAAAAGTGTAAGCCATCCACATCTTCTTCAAGCACCTTGCAATTTTCTTGTTTGGCACTGGTGATGTGATAGGTGTCCCACCCAAGTTTACGTTGTTCTCGCAGGATTGCCAGGGTCCGGAAGGTATAACCACTGTGCAGCGGAATTGAGTGGTCGAGGACGTGAAGAATGCGCATTAGTATCAGAATCCAGCTATGTTTGTTGTAGAGCGTGACGTCTCTTGCTTTTCATAAGTAAAGCAACTGTCATTTTTAGTAGAATTGCTGCAGCTAGGGACATACAAATGCCAACGATCACTTTCAGTAATTCAGGCCCAGGAAAAAAACGTATCGCACCATTTAGAAAAATTCCGTGCAATAAAAAATATTCATAAATGTTTTGTGCAACGATACGAGTCAAGTTTCCCGCAACAGCGTGAATCGAAATGCCTAGAGGCAGGGCTATTAAGGTTAGACTGCTGTAGGATAGCTGAACATCACCAAGTGCGCCAACTGATAAGGTGGCCAAGGCTAACCAGAAGAATGTTTTATTAATTAGATTCTTTCCAGATTGTGCAAATATACCCCCAATGGCAAAGGCGATAATATGGCGACTTAAATCAACTTCCCAGCGGTTAAGTAAAATGATCACTGAAATGACTGAAATAGTCATGAGGAATAGCGACTCATGCTTACTAAGTTTAGCGACAAAAGCTAATCCGTAGCAAAGTAATATCAGCGAAACAAACCATGAGACGATATTTACCAGATTCCAGCCATGCGTGAAAAATCCGATTCCAAACATTTGCGAAACGAATAACCCCATGCTGATAGTTTTAACGTGGGCCAGCCAGGTAACAAGAAAACTGAAAAGCATGGCTAGCCAATAGGTGGGAAACAACTTGAATAAACGCTCCCAAAGCCATGAAACTGGTGGTTTATGGTTTGCGAAAGCGAGAAAGCCACTAATGGAGCAAAATAAGCCAACACCGAGTTGACCGATACTGATGCCATGAAATGTTGTCCATTCATAATGGTTGATCATAGAAAACACGTGCTGAATAGTAACCATCACGATCGCAGCAATGCGAAGGTAATCCAGACCAGGGTAATAATTTTTTTTCGGTGGATTTGTAGTGGTCATCTTCGTATAGGTTTTATGTTGAGGCAAAATCGCTTTGCATCACGTTTCGCATGAACGCTTCAAACATCAGGATCGTCCAAAGTGAAGCGCTATAGTCCCGCATACCGGATTGATGCTGATCCACCATTTCACGAAGGAAGGCCATATCAAATATTCCCGTGGAGGCAAGTGTTTCCCCTAGCACGGCATCTCGCACCCGTTGCTTGAGTGGGCCGCGAAACCAGTTTGCGAGGGGCACGGAAAATCCCATCTTGGTCCGGTAAAGGATATCGTCAGGCAGATAAGATTCGAGACTCTTTTTGAAAATGTATTTACCTTCTTGCCCGCGTAACTTGTAAGTTGAAGGTAAGCCAGACATCCACTCTACCAGCTGGTGATCCAGAATGGGTACTCTAACTTCCAGAGCGTGAGCCATGCTTGCCCGATCAACTTTGGTAAGAATGTCACCAGGGAGATAGGTCTTCATGTCAAGATATTGCACGCGTGAAAGCGGATCGTCAGTGGGCGCGCGGTCTGCATGGTGGCGCATCACATCAACAGCGCGGTGGCCTTGCAGCTTTAATTTGAACAGGTTGCTGAATAGTTTATCTCTTAATGAGTCACCCATGACAGAGACGCTGTGAAAGTAGCCCTCAACCGGGTCGCGGGCCAATGCTTCAAAAGTTGATTTGGCACGGAATACTTTTGGCGCCCAGTCGGCTTTGGGGTAGACATTTCCGAGCAAACCAAACAAAGGCTTGCGGATGCCAAGGGGCAACATGGCACGCATCCGTTCTTCATACAAGTGGTAACGATAGCGCCGGTAACCAGCGAGATTTTCGTCCCCACCATCCCCCGAAAGGGCGACTGTGACGCGTTTCTTCGCCAGCTCGCATACCCGATAGGTCGGAATGGCGGAGCTATCGGCAAATGGTTCGTCGTAAAGTGCGGCTAATTTGTCGATCAGGTCGTAGTCGTCTGATTCCACTTGTTCAACATAATGCTGCGTATGGAATTGATCGGCAACTTTTTGAGCGAAGGCTGACTCATTAAACGCAGGATCGCCAAATGAAATGGAACAGGTATTAACTGGTTCATTCATCAAACCGGCCATCATGGCCACAACAGCGCTGGAGTCAACACCTCCGGAAAGAAAAGCACCTAGCGGCACTTCTGAGACCAGCCGGATGCGAATGGCTTCTCGTAAACGGATGATGAGTTCTTCCTGCGCTTCTTGTTCAGAGATGGGGCCGTGGGAGATAAATGGGACATCCCAGTATTCCTTGGGCTGAGGCACGGCAACACCGCGTTTGAGCGTGAGGGTATGCGCGGGAGGGAGCTTTTTTGCGCCTTCGAAAATCGAGCGCGGTTCAGGCACATATCCATAGGCGAAATATTCTTCTACTGCGCAATCGTCTATCACGCGAGGAAAATCGGGATAAGCCAATAAGGCTTTGAGTTCTGAACCAAACAGGAATGTGCCGTCGGGCATGGTGCCGTAATAAAGTGGCTTTATTCCCAGACGGTCCCGCGCAAGAAATAAGGTTTCTTTCTTGCTATCCCAAAGGGCAAAGGCAAACATGCCACGAAAGCGTTCTACACAGGCTTCACCCCACTCTTCCCATGCATGGACGATGACTTCTGTATCGCAGTGGGTGCGGAAGGTATGTCCCAGTTGCTGCAATTCCGGCATGAGGTCCACATAATTGTAGATTTCGCCATTAAATACGACAACCACACTGGCATCTTCGTTGAACAGGGGTTGATGCCCACTCGACAAATCAATAATGGAAAGCCTTCTGTGTCCTAATCCAACACCAGGTTCAGTATGCAGCCCACCTTCATCCGGCCCGCGGTGAAACTGGGTCTGATTCATGCGAGCAAGTACCTGCTGATCAACTTCGCGCTTATCTTTTAAATCAAAAATACCAACAATGCCGCACATGACTTAACCTTGATTAGATACCATTATTTTAATGGACTGCTACATTTTAACTGAAGCTGGTTTGTATACTTGCTCATAGACAGCAAGATAACCCTGAACCATGGCCGGTATGCTGAATTGGGATTCGATACGCTTCCGGCTAGCCAGTCCGTGTGTTTTCAACATACTGTCATTGTAATAATACGCAAGCAAGGTTTGTGCCAAACTCTCGGGCTCCGATACCGGAATCAATGCACCGGTCTTGCCTTCTTCCACCAGTTCCGGATTCCCCCCAACCCTTGTTGCAATGATTGGCAACCCGCTGGACATCGCTTCCAGTATGGTATTTGAAATACCTTCACCCAATGAGGGCAGCACAAATAAATCCATATTGCGTAAAATGGGTGCCACATCAGCACTTTCACCAGGAAGCCAGGCGAGTTCTTCTGCATTGGCTTGTTTCAGTAAGCGCATACAGATTTCCCGCGAGACGCCCTCCCCTATGATCACTAATCTTGCCCTTTGGCGCGCTGCAGGTTCAATTTCCAGCATTCTAATGAATGCACGCACCAGATTGGGATAATCTTTTACCTCCGCCATTCTGCCGACGCTACCTATGACGAGTGCGTTTTCAGGCGCGAAACCAGCAGGGCCGATAGTTTGTTTTTCATCCCGCAGGTGGAAGAACGTGCTATCAACACCATTATATATCTGGCTCACTCGCTGCGGCTTGACGCCCACAGTATGGATCAACCATTGCTCCAGATCCCGGCTGACGGCAATATAGTGCCCTACAAAGGGGCGTGCCAGTTTGCGCAGTAAATTATATTTTCTATTTTCCCCATGCAAATCGAAAACATCCCGTCCATGTTCCCCATGAATTCGCGCGGAGATTCCCGCTGCAAAAGCAACAAACTGTCCCTCAATAGCTGACAGGTTTCGGGTGTGTACAATGGCCGGAGAAAGCTTTCGCAACAAACGCCACAAACGGAAATACCATGTCACATCCCTGCCCGCGGGCTTTGCCAGCGCATAAAAATCCACATCTTTTCGCTGGATGCGATCCCTGAAATCGGTATAGTCATCCAGACAGATCACCACATGGCGGAAACGATCCTTGGGCATGTGATTGATCAGGTTGATCATACCGTTTTCCATGCCGCCAACACGGAAGTGATGAACAACATGAGCGATAAGTGGCGGATTCTGATCCATAAACTATTTAATCAGCCACATGCCGATCAATGACACCTGTTTATTGTTCCGAAACATTGTGGATGCTCTGCTGGATAGAGGGTAACGTATCCAGGATGAAACGCTGCAACGCTACTGCAGCATTTTCCTTGTTGTCGCTATATTGCGATGTCACGATAATCGCCGCACCATCATCATGTTGCCCAAACAGTCTGGCTTTGGCCAGCAGCAATTTTGCGAGATAAGGGTCGATCGTGTAAGTACTGGCCAGGTTGTTCCAGCTCCATACAAGTAGACGATCAGATGGTGAGCGAAGCAAGGATTCCTGAATCACTGTTTTTTCGCCGTTAAGTGTTATCTCGCGGGGTTCTTCCCCGACATTGTTCCAAACGGGGTGCTTTTGCTGGACCATATAATTCTGGGAGTTAATGAGTTCAGCATCTTGCCGCTGGGTACGATAATAGAAGAGGTGAACTTCGATTGTATTTTCCCCTTTTTTGTATGTTTGCAATATTTGCGAATCAGCTCCAACGAAGTGAGGCTGCCAGTTTGATATTGGTGCGCTTTGTTTTTGCCAGCCATTGATGGAATCTGGCAATGTCATGACCAGCCCTTTGGTTTTAATTGGCCGGTTATCAAGATAAGTTGCATAGGCTGGCCATATGGCCGCGATAGTGATGAGAACGGCACTGGTAATGACAAAATTCCGTGCAGTGGCTGAAGTCATAGCGGGCGTTTTATTAGTGATGTTCGTTTCTGGTTCTGCAAGTAAGTCCTCACGCCAGAAACTGCCAATCCAGAAGAGCAGCATCATGACTATTCCAAAAAATACCCATCCATAAATATAATGATCAACGCCAAGTGCCAGAGTCATATCACTCAAGTGGGCAATCATCACAATCATGTATGCACGCATTCCATTCGCAAAAACAGGCACGATTAAAGAGAGTAAAGAAAAAACAATCCTGCGTTTCGTACTCCGGAAAGTGAGATAAGCATACAAAGTGCCCAGGGTAAAAGAGGCAATGAGGTAACGCAGACCGCTGCACCCTTCCACCACGGACCATTGGCCACTGGGGATGGTGAAAAATGTCCCCTCGCGGAATACCGGAATACCCGTTATTTGCAACGCACCCACCACAAAATCCGCCGTAAAATTCATCATGGAGGGAATCAGAAACTCGCCTGCAGGTACGGCAAAAAGCAGGAAGCCAAGGGGAAAAGCAATGGCTCGTGCAACTTGTGGGCCAAGAATAGTCCAGACAGTTGCAGCAATCATGGCAACCAGTCCATATTGAGAGAGTACAAGTACGCTACCTGCATCTGCAATCAGCCAACCAAGGCCCAGAGCGGCTATAACGAATAGTCCACGGTAGTCCGGATGCGGCGTTAACTGGGCAAGTAACTTGCGGCGCGTCCAGACGAGATAAGCGCTAATGGGGAAAATAAGGAAGCCATGAGCAAAGGTTTCGGACCTCTCCCAGATGGCAACGGTAGACAACCCGGTTTCTTTGTAGAGATAGAGAATGATGGCAATGGTGATCAGCGTCAGGAAAGTTGCAAGTTGCCATTTCTTCCCGGCCTCTCCTGCAGTATTGCCGGTAGCAGAAGCTGATAAAACTTGTTGGTCAGTTGCGGCCATGTTTATTTTCTCTAAGGGTGGTCGAGAAGCTCGGGTTATGCGATATTTTAATTTTGGAAGCAGGCTCATTTGTCGCGGGTTCTTTAGCAAGTAGAGCTTCAACCTGCGCGAGACTGCTATCCCAAATATAGTTAGTCAATATTCTGGTGCGAGCGGCTTTCCCGATTTCATTCATTAAGTTTTCTTTTAATATTTTCACAATAGTTTGGATAAATTCGCTGGCATTGCCAGCAATCAGTAATTCACTTTCAGGTTGCGCATCAATCCCTTCTGCCGCCTGCGGAGATGCAACAACAGTTTTCGCCATGGCCATTGCTTCAAGGACTTTATTCTGTAATCCTCTTGCAATTCGCAATGGTGCAACTGCGAGTTTCGCATAAGCAAGATAGGGCCTTATATCCGCAACTGTGCCAGTGACTGTGACCCCGGGTAATCCGGATAATTCACAAACGGCAGGTGTCGGACGAGAGCCGACAATATAAAAGCGGGTTTGGGGAAATGCTGCCAGAATGGCAGGAAAAACTTCCCGAGAAAACCAGGCTACGGCATCCACATTGGGCCAGTAATCCATGGCGCCAGTAAAAACCAATGCTTGTTCATCTTCAGAATAAGGGTTGGTGTATTCACGATCCGGCGAAAAATAGTCAGCATCGACGCCATTACTGAAATAGCCTGTTTTGTCGGCACTTTCTGGCGCTAGTTGTTTGAATAAATTGGCTTCTTCTGATGAAACAAACAAAGACGCATCAAATTGCGCGGCTATTTCGCGCTCATAGCGGAGTAAATATTGCCCTTCTCTCCGGTAGAGCCAGGAGAGTGGCCAGTGTTTGCTTTTGGCGTACTGCACCCATTTATCCGAATCGATATCCACAAAATCAATAACGCGGCGCATATCATTGGCGTGGCTGACATATTGGGCCATGGCAGATGAAAAAACCAGAACGCGCTTGATCGGCTGACTAGTCAGGCGCGCATTTACCCAATGTTGTAATTCGGCATTTCTATAATAGGGAAGAGTCAGAGGCTGTCCTGTCAGGAGACCGGACAGACTGTGCAATTTAGCTCTGGTTGGGTTGAGTCTGACGAAGCAGCTGTCGCTACAAAATGATTTTGTAATTTCCACATGCTGCCAGTCATCCTCGTCATCCACAAAAGTACCCAGGTGAACCTTGTAGTGCTGGCTTAAAAATTTGAGTAAATGAAAAGAACGGATTTTATCGCCCTTGTTGGGTGGGTAAGGAATGCGATGCGTAAGGAATAACAAGTCTTCCGCCATTACCTACCCTAAATTTTTCACAATGTGCGGGCCGATAAAATTGGCTACGGCAAGTGGCAGATGCTGCCAGGCTTTTATAAACAACTGGTATTTAGGATTGAGCGGGTTATGTTCCGGAACGCTTTTAGCTCGGTGGAGCTGATATTCATAATGTAACGGTTGCGGCTCAAATCCCCAGTTTCTCTTGAAATCAAAAGGGCCCGTTCCACGCTTGCTGCGACCATAATCAAAAATCTTGATGCCGCGCTCACATGACCGCCGCATTAACTCCCAATACTTAAAATCATTGGCTGCAAGATCTCTGGCCGCCAATGTATCGCCTGCGTAGTAAGGTAGCACTTCATCGCGGAAATAGAATGTCAGAACGCTGCTGACAACTTGTCCGTTTTTGGTAACAGAAAGCACTTCACAGTCCGGGCCAAAGACAGATTTCAGCAATTCAAAGTAGCGTTTAGGCAGTGCAGGTGTGCCGTGGCGGTGGACATTTTCAGCGAATACCAAAAAAAAACGATCGATATTTTCGTCAATTTCACTTACCAGCTCGTTCTTGATGCCTTTTCGGACCATAGCCCTTTGTTTGCGGGGAATATTGAGCATGTTCTGCTCCACATCCGGGTCTATGGCTTTGCGAAATGTGACGTACAAATCCTTGCCAGCCCAATCCGGGTGGAATGTGTTGATATTTCGATATTCCAGAAAATCCACATTGGCTGTTGCAGCGAGTTGCTGTGCAGCCTGATCCAGTGCTTTCCGCGCAGATTCACTCGTTGCAGCAATCCCGCCGTAAACGCAAAATGGTAATGATGAAAGTGAATGGCCAAACAGAAAACTTTTGACTTCCGCGAGTGGTAGCACACCAAGAATTTTCCCTTCGGACTCCGCGAGCAAAAAATGTGTTTTGTGCCCGAATGCTTTTTCAATCACCGTTTTCCATCCTGAGCGGTGAAAAAAAGTGGCTTCAGGACAAGATATCACGAAAGCATCCCAGTTGACGGCATCATTCTGTTGCATCAATCGTACGACGGGGGTGGCGCTCAAGCTGGATTTTTGAGGTGAACTGGTCTGATCATGGGCCATACCCTTCATTCACGCGGCTCCAGATAAATTCTGTCAATGCGATCCCATTTAAAGTCTTTTAGCAGCGCGCCAATCCTCGATTCCATACGATCAAGGTTAACGTAATGGCGAAAACGAGTTTTCATGCTGATACCCTGCTGACGGGGTTGCGCCGGGTCTATCTCCCACGGGTGAAAGTAGAACATGCAGGGTTGCTGGTCTTCTGCATTAACGCGATTGATACACCAACGGGATAGCGCATAAGGTAACAAACGAAAATACCCACCCCCCGCAGCAGGCAGGTTACGTCCGAGCATGGCGATGGTTGTAGGGGGAAGTTCCAGTATCCCGTCAGTTCCCCTCGGGTAAAAGGCAAAGCGTGGCGCATCGGGCATGCCGTAGTGGTCATGGCGTATTGGGTAGATGCTGGAGCTATATTGATACCCCGCTTCGTTTAGTGCATCCAGTGCCCAGAAATTTTTTTGATTGATGGAAAAACTGGGGGCGCGATAGCCAATTACCGCCTTTCCAGCAATATCTTCCAAGAGTTTTTTACTGCGGGATATATCGTCCTGAAACTCAACGGGACTTTGATCGCTGGCGCGAAGGTGGCTATATCCATGACTGGCTAGTTCATGCCCATTGTCAACGATACGGCGCACCATTTCGGGATAGCGCTCTGCGATCCAGCCCAGCGTGAAAAACGTCGCATGGGTATCATGGTCGTCTAACAGGGCAAGAATGCGATCAATATTATTTTCGACGCGGCATGGTAACGTGTCCCAATCAGCCCTTGCGATATGTGGCGCAAAAGCGGAGACTTGAAAATAATCCTCCACATCGATAGTCATGGCATTGCGTATCATGGTTTACTTTATTTTGGGTTTTCACGCTATCTTAAATGATTTCTGCTGAAAGTTACGACGCATCCGAATCGTTTTTATTCTGATTGACGGCAATAAACATCATCTTCCGCATCATGGTCATCATGCGGTTCATCGTCATTTCCATGCCTTCAATTTTTTGCTCCAGCCTGGCTAGATCCATTGAGGCTGGTGGATCGAAATCTCTCTGGCTAAAGTCACTGGAATAGCGTTTTTCGTCTGAGGTACTGTTTCCACTATAGGTCACTTCCTGACTGAGATCTGCCACTACTTCCTGTACTGTTGTGCGGTCAAACGTGTGTTTTTCTGAAAGAAAGCCTAATAAAAGCAGTCTGTCGCAGAAGGTATTGATAATTCTGGGAATACCTTTGGTATATTCATGAATCAGCTGAAATCCGTCTTCTGTTATGGCGGGGTCACCCTGCCAACCAACCATATCCAGACGATGAATGATATAAGCCTGGGTTTCGCTCGCATCCAGTGCGCCTAAATGATACGAAGCAATCACACGCTGACGTAACTGAAGTAATTCTTCACTTTGCAGCGTCTTGCGAAACTCAGGCTGGCCCAGCAAAAAGCTCTGCAATAGTGGCTTATTGTCACTTTGAAAATTAGACAACATCCGCAATTCTTCTACAGCTCGGGGAGACAAGTTTTGCGCTTCATCAACGATCAAAAGCGCTCGTTTTCCCTGTTTGCTGGAATGTTGCAGAAAATTTTCAAGATTATTCAGCAGCGCGGCCTTGCTGATGCCTTCATGGTTAAGTCCGAATGAAGCTGCCACCATACGCAGTGTGTCATCCGCTTCAAGTTGAGTAGTCACCAGTTGAGCGGTCACTACATTTTCATTTTCAAGCTTTTTGACCAGATTGCGGACCAGCATGGTTTTGCCCGCGCCGACCTCACCAGTGATGACGATAAAGCCTTCACCCAGCGATAAGCCATATTCCAGATAGGCCATAGCACGCTTGTGTCCCTTACTGCCGAAAAAGAAGCGTGGGTCCGGATTGAGCTGAAAAGGTTTGTCAGTTAGCTTGTAAAATGATTCATACATCGTGTCAGTCGTTTAATTAAAAGTCATGTTAAGTCGGGCAGTGATGCCATTTTCAGTGTAATCACTATTCGCCTGGTTGGAAGTTCTTTCCTGATGACGCAGTTCAACAGAGCCGGTGGTGCCGGGCAGAAACTGTCTGATCAAAGAGAGCCGGACTATCCACAGATCATTTTGCAGGGATGATGCGGGTGCTAACACACGATTCCATCCAGCCGAAACACTGGAAGATAAAAGCGGATTGAGCCGCAATGTCCATGCAGCATTGCCTCCATATTGACGATCGGAATTGCCGCTGACCTGAAATTCGCGCACAGAATTATATGCTGTTAATGCAACGTTGCTTTTGCCTGAGTTGATGCCGACAGAGGCAGTGAATAATTTATTGATGTAAACATCATTTGATAAGAATGGTACATTTTGAGTTGTGAGCAGGGGTTTCCCTGTGACAGGATCAACATAATAATAAGGCTGGCCCTGAGGCGTTGTGTAAACCACTACACCTGTGACCGGTCGCAAAGCAACTGTCCGTGTATCAGTCACATCTTGAGAGTATTTTGCGCTCCATGTGGTCATCCGTGTGCGATGGCTGAGATCAAGTGAGTAGGTTTTGCCAAAAAAACGCCGACCATAGCTGGCCTGGATTGATGTGCGGTCAGAGGGGGTCCAGCCAAACCCGGCACTCCAGAATGATCCGCCGGTACTTGCGCCAGGTGCGGTTGCATAGGTGTTGGTTTCATTTCCGGCAGAAGTAAATAGTCTGAATTTGGGCGTCAAATTGTAACCCAGCGTACCCGAAGTGCTTTTCGATTCCCGATCAGACTGGCTGATATCAGAGGTGATTTTACTGTTCTTGTAATTCAGGCCCCAAAATACATCGTTAAATGATTGGCCGCTGTTCAAATTTAACGCTACTGCGTTGGAAGTACTATTTGCAACACCGCCCGATGAATAGAATACCTGGTCATGGGTGACGCGGGCTTCTCCGGTGGCCACAGATCCAAATTTATGCCGCAGATAGGGGCTTAAGCTATAGGTTGAAACAGTGGTGATATTGCTGGTATCGCCGGTGGTTGTATCCGTACCCTGGGGGCCAAGGTAGGAAATATTTTGTTGGCCGATATTTGCTCGTGCGTCCATGTAAAGGGTCTGATCAACCAGTTCTGCGTTGGCAGTGCCCGCCAGTTGATGGTACAACCGGTTGCGTTGCACCTCTCCTAGAGAGATAACATCTTGCAGAGAGTAATTCACATCGAGTTTTACCCTCCCGACACTCTTCCCGCTGACGGTAACACCTGGGGCAATCTGGGTGGTAAATCCACTTTTTTGGTTCTGTGAAGACAGATTGACGTTGTCAGAATAGGTTTCAAGCACACTGAAGGTTGGTGTAACTTTCCAGTCCGCAGCACTGGTTGCGGTGGAACTCATTAATGCGATTAACAACGTAGAAAAGTGGATGATAAAAGGGCTGGTAACTGAAGTATTCAACGCTGCATTCTTTTCTGCCACGGGTTTTTTCTGAAATACCTGGGCACTTATGACTAAAGCTTTATTGGTTATTTTAGCTACCATAATATCCATAATAATCTGATCCAGTGATGGCGGTGGTTTTGTTCAGCAACATACCTACTACGTCACACGATTCAATTCGGGATAATGCCTCTTTTACCGCGTCTTCAGGCGTTTTTTCAGCCTCAACAACCATGACAATCTGGCCCATTTGCGTGGCAAGGGCACTGGATTCGCTGGTGGAAAGCAGAGGGGGAGAGTCAAAAATAATAATCCTGTCTGGATAACGATTGCCCATATCTTCAAGCAGTTTATCCATGGCTTCACTCGCCAGTAACTCAGTGGCATGACGGTAAGTTTGACCGGCTGGTAGAATGGTCAGTTTCTCGATGTTTGTCCGAATAAGCACGTCGGCAAGTTCAAGATTGCTGTCACGCAGTACATCAAGCAGGCCCAGGCTGTCTTTTTGAAGCCCCAGATATTCCAGGATGCGCGGCCTTGCAACGTCAGCGTCAACCAGCAGAACTGTCCGATCCATTTCCAGGGCGATGCTGATGGCAAGGTTGATTGAACAAAATGATTTCCCTTCGCCGGGCAGGGAGCTGGTAACCATGATCAGATTGCCATTTTTTATGGGAGCCGCGCCTTGGCCAAGCGCATTAGCCAAAAGCGGACGTTTAATCAACCTGAATTCTTCAGCAATTTTGCTTCTTTCGGCGTCCGGCGTAATGACGCCCATTTTCTTTAATTTAGCTAAATTAATATTTTCATGCCGCGACTTTGCTGGTTCCTGAACAGGTTCAACATGAACTTCAGGCGGGGCAACTTTGGGCTGCACAGCACTTTCAATCGCCCGCTCAATCAGGCTTGAAGTTTCATTATGGGGTGCTGCGCTTTCTGCAGGGGGGGTAACTCCCTGCTTATTGCCTGGATGCAGCTTGTTAATAGCGTTCTCAATGATGCTCATAGCCTGTCTGTTTCCTTCCTAAGTCTGGTCGCTTTGAACATGAAATTAGCGCACCATTACCAATTGCAACGTAATCAAAACACCATAAACGCCAAGCAGACTGACCACAGATAATCCATAAGCGAATAGTTTTTTCCGCTTCTTTTTGAGCGAATCGGGTGTTTCTATGCGAGATACTGCGCCTAGCAGTGGCAGGCCGGAAATTTCCCTGAGATTCACCCTGTCATCCACAGTACGCCTGATCTGGCTGATCAGGAATGCAACGGCAATGCCTGCACCCAATCCACCAAGCAGGACAAACGACATGAGCATAATGCGATTAGGCCATGCTGGCGTCAGTGGAACGCGAGGCGGGTCGATGACGCGTATATCAACTGTGTCTGCCTTGTTTTCAACTTCACTGGACATGGATGCTGTTTCACGTCTTGCGAGAAGGGAGGCGTAGTTGGATTTGTATACTTCATAATCACGTGTCAATTGCGTGTATTGCGCTTCAACTTCGGGCACGCTGTTGGCTGCTGCTTTCAATTGACTGAAACGTTTCTCATATTCACCTACACGGGCACGCAGTGAGGCAGCATTGGCATCTGCTTCTGAAAGTGCAATGGATAATTGCTGATAAACCGGGTTTTGGCTTTGTGCAGCAGAGTTTCCGGGTTTACGCTTGGATGCTTCTTCTTTTTTTTGTGCTTCCAGTTGGGCAATCAGTTTTTTTGTTGCAACGATATCCGGGTGCAATTCAGTATATTGAAGTCGCATGCCATCCATATTCTTTTTCAATGATTCAATACGCGCATCAATCTCAGGGTCGCTGCTTGCGACAACAGCGGTTGTTGCATTGGGGTCTTCATCGGATAGTTGCCGTTTCAACTGATCGCGTCTGTCTTCAGCTTCGCGCAGGTCTAATTTTGCTTGATTAAGCGAATTGCTCATTTCAGCCAGCTTGGCGTAATAACCACCACCTTCACCTGGCATTAAGCCCATGTGAGTGCGTTTGAAATCAGTAATCGCACTTTCGGCTGCAATGAGCTTTTGTTCCTGGGATTTTAGCTGATCTTCGATAAATTTCTGAGAGGAGGCAATATCCTTGCGTGTAGTGCCAAGGCTGCTTTCTACAAAAATCGTGAGTAGAGACTGTACAACCCGTTTTGCTACTTCAGGCTTTTTGTTCTGGTAAGAAATGGTGTAAAGATTTTCACGGTCTGTACCTTGTATTTCAATTTGTGACGACAGCTGGTTGAGCAGTTGCTCCATTTGCGCCGGATCTTTTGCATTTAAATCCTGGTCAGTCATGCGCGTCACTTTTTCAAGGTTCGGACGGCTTAGCAAGGTGCGGGTGATCATGTTGATTTGCTGGCCAACGTTAGGGTTGACAGTCAAGCCTGCCAGGAGAGGCTTGAGTAATGACTGGGTATCAACATAGACCCTTGCGGATGCTTCATAACGGTCAGGCAGAGTATAAACCCAAGCCCATCCAACAGCGCTTACCAGCCATGCCACAAAGATGGCATACCAACGGCGGCGCCAAGTGGCTTTTACATAAGTAAGTAACTGTGCGAGTGTTTCATGCATGCTTTGTGTTTCCGAGTGTCTGATACAAAATCCCCGCCCCGAGGCAGGGGATTCTGTAAAGTATTAGAACCAGCTTTCAGGAATTACCAGCACGTCACCAGGTCGCATTTCAGCGTTAGCAGTTACGTCACCGCCTTTAACCAGATCTTCAAGACGAACGGATAGCTGCTGTTGTTTGCCATCGGTGGTGCGCAGGATGATGGCTTTGTTTCCCGCTGCAAAATCGGTCACGCCACCTACTGCAATCATGACGTCAATCAGACTCATGCCTTCACGGTAATTGAGTGCTTGAGGCTTTGCTGCTTGGCCAATAATGCGTATTTGCTGACTGAACGGACCGACTCCCCCAGCGACGATGACCGTAGCGATGGGATCCTGAATGTATTTGGAAAGCGATTTTTCAATGTCACGCGCTAATTGTGTGGGTGTTTTTCCACTGGCTGGTAAATCCTCTACCAGATTCATGGTCATTTTTCCATCAGGCCTGACGGGAAAAGAACCTGACAACTCCGGGTTTCTCCATACGAAAACACTGACACTGTCGCCAGGGCCAATCAGGTAATACCAGTCTGACATCTTTTCAGCCGAAGCGGGTGCAGGAGGGTGGGATGACGTGGCGCAGCCGCTGACTGCGAGGATCAAAACTGCAGGTAATACTTTCCAGCCACAGTTCATTATTTTTTTAACTATATCCACCATGCTACCTCCATGTAATATTTTGAATTATGGCTGTTATTATGCCACATAAGTTTTTTAGTATAAATATATTATATTTTATACAATAGGTTCAAATAACTGAGATTACTCACCTCGATACAGGCTCACCATATTCACTTTAACAAGAGAAAGCAAGTTTCAGGCCATGAATGACTTTGCCCGGTGTCAAGGGCCTGGCTAAATTAGGCTATGAGAACCGCATCTTAACTCAGCAGTTATGACGACAATTTGACAGTTCACTGGGTAGCCTGGCTGTTAAAGTGCCCTTTTGAAGTTCATTAAACAGGTAACATATTTCAAACGCATCATCGCTGATAAAATGCCGACGATTCCGGGTAGTCCGCTTCTTTAAAAGCAGCTTGGCGTTTTTTGCATTGCGGGCAGTGGCCACAATGCATAGTGTAGCCTAGCAGGCAACTATATGTTTTAGTGTAATCCATGCCAATTAATGCGCCTTTCTGGATAATACTGGCCTTGGATAAATTCAATAATGGAGTGGCAATTTCAATTTCACCGAGTGTGCGTGCCATAGCCTGAAATTGTGCCAGGAATGCGAGTGAGGCACTGGGATAAGCCTGCGTGTCTTCCTGGTTAAGGGCAATGTATACGCGATTGGCTCCGAGTTGTGCGGCATAACTGAGTCCCAGGCTTAAAGCGATCAGGTTGCGGTGAGGGATAGGTACGTGCATTTTATTGCCTTGATCTTCCCTGAAATCATGCCCGACTTGCGACATGTTTAATTTCTTGAGTTTCATGCCAAGGGTCATGCACTGTGAGAGTGCGGCCTTGCTCTCTTGCAGTGCCGCACGTTGACCATAATCAATGAAAACCGGATAGAGTTCACTGGGTGTCGGGTTCATATATAAAAGAGTAGAACTCTCAATGCCGCCGCTTAAGAGAATAATTTCTGGCATATATTAGTAGACAAGGTTATTAAATTAATCGTAGCTCAATTTTTAAAAGTTAACATATCATTCATTTTGGTCAAAGATGAAATATTCAGGGAAAAATGATGAAAGGTGACTCTCTTAAGGGTTTGCAGGGTGATATTCGTGCTTTTGCCAAGACGCGGGACTGGGAACAATTTCATACGCCGAAGAATCTGAGTATGGCATTAAGCGTAGAAGTGGCAGAGCTGATGGAGCATTTTCAATGGCTGAGTCCCCAGCAAAGTTTGACGCTTGATCCGCCCAAGCTGGAGGAAGTGTCTCAGGAAATCGGGGATGTGTTGATCTATCTGACACGGCTTGCAGATGTGTTGGGAATCGATCCTGTGGATGCCGCATTCAGAAAAATGCAACTGAATGAAATCAAATATCCGGTGGAAAAATCGAAAGGTATTGCGGCTAAATATACTGAGCTGTAAGGTTAATGGTTGAGTATTCGCCTCGATTTTTGTAATGGAAAGCACAAAAATCTTTAAAGGTCTGATGCGGTATAATCTCCCCAATGAAAACTGTGAAGCGAGTTCGATGAGTTACTATAAATACCATGTATTTTTCTGCACGAATCAACGCGAAGACGGAGCTGCCTGCTGTGCGGATTTCGATGCGCAGGCTGTGCGAGATTACGCAAAAGATAAAATAAAAAAACTGAAGTTAAGTGGTCCGGGTATGTGCCGTATAAATAGTGCCGGCTGTATGGACCGTTGTAATGAGGGGCCTGTGCTTGCTGTCTACCCAGAAGGGGTGTGGTACACCTATGTGGATAAATCCGATATTGATGAAATCATCGAGGAGCATCTTCAGCATGGTCGTGTTGTAGATCGGCTGAAAATTTAAGCGTGAAGCGTTATAAGCTAAGAATCGATGGCCCTAGCGGCAAGATCGAAACGGTCATTAATGATCCGGGTCCTGAGCGTATAGGCATTGCCCTGATCGCGCACCCCCATCCGTTGCACGGTGGCACGCTGGATAACAAGGTGGTGCAAACGGTGGCCGACACGCTGCTTTCATTGGGTTATGTTGCTGTCCGTCCAAATTTTCGTGGCGTTGGCATGAGTGAAGGTGACTATGACCACGGTGAAGGCGAAGTAGAAGATATGCTGGCAGCCCACGCATTTGTTCAACCGCGCTATCCTGATCTGCCATTGTTATTGGCAGGTTTTTCGTTTGGCGCCCATGTGCAGAATCAGATTGGACATAAGCTCAACGCGCAGCAGGTTGTTTTGATTGGCCCAGCGGTCAATATGTTTGATTTTGGTGATGTAGCACCTAATGCCACCATTATTCATGGTGAAAAAGATGAACTGGTTCCTTTGGAAGTGGTGCAAACCTGGTCAGAAGCTCAGGGGGTGAAACTTGTGGTGCTGGAAGGTGCAGATCACTTTTTTCATCGTAAATTATCGCAGCTCAAACAGACCCTGGTTGAACTATGTCAGTGCTGAGTGCAAAAGGATTGCGCAAGCGCTACGGCACAGCCGAGGTTGTTGCCGGGATTGACCTGGAAGTGAAAGCAGGGGAATGCTTTGGATTGCTGGGACCCAATGGCGCCGGTAAAACCACGACGCTCAGGCTGCTGCTCGGGCTGGTTGATCCTGATGCCGGGGAAATGAAAATTCTGGACTACCCTGTTCCAGCGAAGGCTCGTGAAGCCAGAATGAAAATCGGGGTGGTGCCGCAAATGGATAGCCTGGACCCGGATTTTACAGTGCGTGAAAATTTGATGGTTTACGGCAGGTATTTTGGCATACCGGATGCGGAAATTGCTGCGCGAATTCCAGATTTACTCGAATTGGCAGGTTTGAGCCAACGCGCGGATGCGCGTATCAATGTGTTGTCTGGTGGGATGAAGCGGCGACTGACTTTGGCGCGGGCATTGATTAACGACCCTGATGTGATTTTTCTGGATGAGCCGACAACCGGGTTGGACCCGCAAGCACGGCACATGATGTGGCAAGGTTTGAGGAGACTGCTGAATAAAGGGAAAACCATTATTCTGACCACGCACTTTATGGATGAGGCAGAGCGTATTTGTGATCGACTGAGTGTCATGGACAATGGCAAGATCATTGCCACAGGCAGCCCCCGTGAGCTGATCGAGCAATATATAGAGCCAGGTGTAGTGGAGTTGTATGGCGAACAAGCGGCAGCCTGGGGGCAGCAATATGGTTCGACACTCTGTGAAAGAGCTGAGTTGGCTGGTGAAACCCTGTTTTGTTATACCCGCGATGGTGAAGCGCTCATGGAAAACCTGCGTTCGCAGACCAGTATGCGTTACATGCACAGGCCAGCCAATCTTGAGGATGTATTTTTGAAGCTCACTGGCCGGGATTTACGGGACTGATGGCAATTCAAACTTTTTTTCGTATACCGCAACTCAGCCTGCGCTTTATGCCGGTGTGGCGGCGAAATTTCATGGTATGGAAAAAACTCGCGATCCCCTCTATTCTGGGCAATCTGGCTGACCCCATGCTCTACATGCTGGGGCTGGGCTATGGCTTGGGTGGCTTGTTGCCACAGGTTTCAGGGGTGCCCTATATTACTTTTCTGGCGGCAGGTACGGTGGCGTATAGCACCATGAATAGCGCCACGTTTGAAACCTTGTATTCCGCGTTTTCCAGAATGCATGTGCAGAAGACATGGGAGGCGATCATGAATGGCCCGTTAATACTGGATGACGTGATGCTGGGTGAATTGTTATGGGCGGCCAGTAAAAGTCTGCTTTCAGGTGTCGCGATTTTGCTGATTATCTGGGTGCTGGGTCTGCAACAATCCTGGCTGCTTTCTTTGTGGATTTTACCCCTCGTCGTGCTGATTGGCTTCTGTTTTGCGGGCATGGGCTTGGTTATGACAGCTGTTTCTCCCAGCTATGATTTTTTCATGTACTACTTCACCCTGGTGATTACGCCCATGGTGTTATTGTGCGGCGTATTTTTCCCTGTTTCACAGTTGCCCCCTCTTCTGCAGACGGTTTCGGTTATCTTGCCCCTGACACACGCCATTGAACTTGTGCGTCCCTTATTGCTGGGTATTGTGCCGGCCAATATCTTGCTTCATCTTGTGATGTTGTTCGCTTACGGCAGTCTGGGTTTTGTATTGGCATTGGGCCTGACAAGAAGAAGGTTGCTGAAATAATCCTAGAAACCTTAGTTGGATGGATTGGAGTGTGCAGTTTTTGGAGCGCAGGGCAAGGCGCAATGACGCAGAATGGTCATTCCATTTCAAGGAGTTGCAACGCCGCCCTGTGTTCCAAAAACTGTGCAATCCAACCCATAGCGGTCTCACCGACCGGGTGATCCAGGGAATCATTAAAAATCGATTAGAATTATTTAGTTAAATGTTAAGGATAGCGGTCAACTGAGGTTTCTAGGATAATTCGGTTTGTTGAATTTACCCTTGTCAGGATGCAAAAATACTTGATAATAGAGAAATGAACCCAACTCTCTCCGGAATAGCTGAAAAACTGAACAACTTTTCTTCGAAGGAAGAAATTGCTGCTGCTCTCGATGAACTCGAAGATCAGTTTGACGCGTTAAATGAGGTCGAACAGGAAATTGCTGAACGACTGATCACATTGCTTAATCAACGGCTCGTAGTCATTACGGAGGTTGCGCGGGAATAATGGCCCAATATTACAGCATCCGCCAACTCAATCCTTATCGCGGTGTTGTGCAAATTATCGCGGTGGGTAACACTCAGGCGCTGTCTGTTGATGGGACGCATTGGCATGCCAGAAGTCAATCCATTGCCGGTCGTTATTATTCCGTCGGAGGCTTCAATGATGAAGAAAATCGGCTGATAGATTTTTCTGAGCGAGATGTTTTGCTTGAAGCATTCCATCATCGTCCGGATGCACCCTTTGCTTTGGAAGACAATATTGAACTGTGGTTGCTCAACAAAGATACCGGGTTACCACTTGCACTGCTTGCCAGCAAAAGGTCGGGGGAGCCGAGTAATTTAGATGCTTACCCCACCTGGCTATCGTTTAATCTTCGAGATAACAGTTTTATTGCAGATAGCTTAAGGGCGCGGGATGCTCTGCGTGATAAGCGTGCATGGCCCGAACCTCACCGGGAAATCATTAATAATCTGATCAATCAAGCCGCACGGCCATACCCTGCCGCACAATGGTTCAAACGGCAAGATGACAGAAGTGGTGAGGGGTTGGCCGGTGTGCGTGTTGCAGCAGAATGGGAAGGTCGGCTATTAACTCAGGAGGATTTTCCTGAGCTATTGCTGGAAGAAAAATGGCTGAATCCAGAGCATGCGCAGTTGGTAAAGGAATACCATGAGCAGGTTGCACCGGATCTTCTAACGCACCCTTATCTTTTGCCATCCACCAGAGAATTTCTTGAATTGGCTGCAGTCACTCAGCCAGAAAAGCTGCTGCAAATTTATCGGTTAATTCCCGCGTTTGAAAATCGGGAAGTGATAGAAATAGCATTAGTGAAAGCCCGGCTGATGATGGCATAATTGCTTTGGCTCATACTCTTGAGAAATAGTTAGTCAGTTTGCTGCCGGTTAGAGTTTGACTTCCTGTGCTTGCTGGTCCGCATGATAACTAGACCTGACCATAGGTCCGCACGCTGCATTTTTAAATCCCATTTCCTGCGCAGCTTTTTCAAATTCCGCAAATTGTTCCGGCGTCACATAGCGCGTGACGGGTAAATGATGTGGTCCAGGTTGCAAGTATTGTCCAATGGTCAGCATATCGACATCATGAGCCCTTAAATCGCGCATCACTTCCAGTACTTCTTCATCCGTTTCACCTAGTCCCACCATGATCCCGGATTTGGTAGGAATTCCCGGGTGGCGAGCCTTGAAGTCTTTGAGCAACTTTAGCGAATGGGCGTAATCGGCTCCCGGACGGGCCGCTTTATACAAGCGAGGAGCAGTTTCCAGATTGTGGTTCATGACATCGGGTGGATTACTGCTCAGCTTGTCCAGCGCAACATCAATCCGGCCACGAAAATCAGGGGTCAGGATTTCGATTCGGGTATGAGGAGCATGTTCCCGCACTGCTTGTATGCAATCTGCAAAATGCTGTGCACCCCCATCTCTCAAATCATCACGGTCGACGCTGGTAATAACCACATATTTCAGTTTCATGGCGGCAATGGTCTGCGCCAGATGCAACGGCTCTTCGGTATCTGGTGGCAGCGGCTTGCCGTGGCCTACATCACAGAACGGGCAACGACGGGTACACAAGTCGCCTAAAATCATGAAAGTAGCGGTGCCATGACGAAAGCACTCTCCCAAGTTGGGGCAGGAAGCCTCTTCACAAACTGTGTGGAGTTTGTGCTCGCGCAATATTTCCTTGAGTTGAATGACTTCAGGGCTGTTAGGTGATTTTGCGCGGATCCAATTGGGCTTTTTTAAAGCCGGTTGGGGAACAACCTTGATTGGAATGCGGGCGGTTTTAGCCTCGCCTTTGTGGAGTTTGATATCAATCGTCATTTTGGTATTTTACCGCACTTAATCCCGGGTGCGGTTATTTGTTGAATAGCCTATACATGCCAAGCGGTGGTGCTCTTACCGAGGGCATGTTCGATAGCCGAAATCAGGCGATTCGTGATGAGTTCAATGCTGTCATTGATGCCTAATTCACTGGTTTGGGTTACTTCCATACCGGGATAGCCGCAGGGATTGATAGCAAGAAAAGGACCCAGGTCCATGTCTACGTTAAGGCTTAATCCGTGATAACTGCATCCGTGTTTGATGCGAAGCCCGAGGGCAGCGATTTTTTTGCCATCTACATAAACGCCGGGTGCACTCTGGCGGGTTTCGCTCTGGATGTGGTAGCTGCTTAATAATGCTTTGACTGCTTGCTCCATGGCATTGACCAGCTCTCTTACCCCTATCCCTTTGCGTTTCAGATCAATCAACAGGTAAGCAACAATTTGTCCGGGGCCGTGAAAGGTTATCTGGCCACCTCGGTCAATGTTGACGACAGGTATTTGCACATTTTGAGGGAGATGCTCCGGCTTGCCGTTTAAGCCCATGGTATAGACAGGCGGGTGTTGCAGTATCCAGAGTTCATCGGGGGTTTCTGCGGTTCGATTAGCAGTGAATGACTGCATGGCTTTCCATGTGGCAAGATAGTCCGCCATGCCGAGATGCTTGACCAGCATGAGTTTAGAGGACGATCTTGACCATGGGGTGGCCAGATAATTCACGATACAAGTTGTCCAATTGCTCGCGGGAAGTGGCATTGATGGTGCAAGTGATACTGGTGTATTTGCCGTTTTTGCTGGGACGGACCTCAATGGTGGAAGCAATGAAATCCGGAGCATAGCGCATTACAATGTCTAACATTGTTGGCGTAAAGTTTTCATGGCTTTCCCCCATGATTTTGATCGGAAATTCACTGGGGTATTCGATTAACGTCTCTTCATCCATTTGTCGCACCTATTGATTTTGGGCTGGTGCACGCATGATTTCAGATTTGTATTCCTGATACAGTGCGTACATGCGGTGATAAACGTGCCCTGGTTTGCCATTTCCGACAGGCTTTCCATCCAGCGAAGTAATGGGCAGCACTTCTTTTGTGGATGAGGTCATCCACAACTCCTGAGCACTGCGTACCTCATACTCGGATATTTCACGCACTTCGTGCCGAATAGTGTTTGCTTCGGCCAGTTCAAGTACTACATCGTAAGTAATGCCAGGCAGCATGAGATGACTTTTAGGCGGGGCCAGCAAAATTTCGTTATGCACGACAAAAATATTGCTCGCGGCGCCTTCAGTTAAAAAGCCTTCACGCAACATCAGTGTTTCTGCCGCATTTGCATCGACGGCCATCTGGCGCAGCAACACATTGGGCAATAATGAAATGGCTTTGATATCACAGCGCAGCCAGCGATTATCCGTTGCAGTGACTGCCGCCACCCCGGCTTCACGCAAATCGGCAGGAGGGTTTATCAGCAGATTGCTCATGAGGAAAACAGTCGGCGGAACGTCCTTTGGAAATGCATGGTCACGCTTGGCGACACCCCGGGTGATATGCAGGTAAATGTACTGGTCTTCCCCTTCATTGCGCTCGATGATCTGGTTGATCAATACGGTCCATTCTGTTGTGGAATGCGGGTTTTTCAACCGGATGCCATCGAGACTATGCTGCAAACGACGCAAATGTTCAGCCAATCGAAAGGCATGGCGAGAATACACGGGGATGACTTCATAGACACCATCGCCGAAAATGAAGCCACGATCGAGCACAGGTATGCGCGCTTCCTCGATGGGCATGAACTGGCCGTTTAGATAGATCATTTCGATTATTTCGTGAACATGAGTTTTATGCTGTCCCATGAACGACCGAAGATGTTGGCAACCGCTACATTTTCAAGAGAAACAAGGGGATATTCAGCCAGTTCTTTGCCATTCAGCGTCAGTTTGACGGAGCCGATCTTTTGACCATTGCTGATTGGTGCAAGCAAAGGCTGTGTGCTGGTCATTGAAACTTTCACGTTCTGGTATTGCCCTTTAGGTACGATGATGTATTTATCATCTTTGAATCCAGCCTTAAGCATGTTCTGGCTGCCTTTCCATACACGTAAATTAGATACAGGTTGTTCTTTGGCGTATACACGTACGGAATCAAAAAACTGAAAGCCAAAGTTGAGCAATTTCTGGCTTTCCATGGTGCGGGCATTATCGGAAGTAGTACCGAGTACTACTGAAATCAGGCGGGTAGAACCGCGCTTGGCTGAGGTGATCAGGCAATAGCCGGCAGATTCTGTATGGCCGGTTTTCATACCGTCAACGTTGGGATCAAGCCAAAGCAAGCGGTTGCGATTTGGTTGGGTGATATTGTTGTAACGGTATTCCTTGATGGAATAGAGAGGATAAAATTCCGGGAAATCGCGAATAATGGCTGCTGCAAGCAGGCTTAAATCATAGGCAGTGGTGTAATGCTGGGGATTTGGCAAACCCGTTGAATTCACGAAATTGGTGTTTTTCATGCCCAGTCGTGCAGCTTCCTGGTTCATCAGGTGGGCAAAGCTCTCTTCGCTTCCCGCAATCGCTTCTGCCAGAGTAATACAGGCGTCATTCCCTGATTGAACAATCATTCCGCGGATCAGTTCGGCGACCGTCACAGGTGTTTTAAGGTCGATAAACATTCTCGAACCTTCAGTACGCCAGGCTTTTTCAGATACAGGAAGCGCCTGATTGAGGCTTATCCGGTTTTGTTTAATGGCATTGAAGGTAATGTAAGCGGTCATTAACTTGGTGAGTGAAGCAGGTTCAATGCGCTGGTTTGAATCCGCTTGAATGAGGGTTTGCCCACTATTAAAGTCAACCAGGATGTAGGATTTTGCCGCGACTTGCGGTGCAGGGGGCACTGCAAGCATGGTTTGGGCTGGAACTGCAGCCAGGGTAGCAGAGGTAAACAGTAGCGTAATAACAGCGAGAAAGAGTGATTTCATAATGTGGATATGTATTTTGCCTTGTGCAGGTTAATCGGAAAAATGGTCTTAGCGAATGATCATTAAGGGTTTGATGTCCAGAGCTCTCCTCACGTTTTCAGCTACTTTCGTCGCTTCAGACTGGTTGTGATAGGGGCCCAGATGTACTTTGAACAGTCCGTTTTTGGCGAAAATATGCAGCACTTCTGACAGATTACCGAGTTGTGCCTTGATTTTATCACTAAAATTTTGTGCGTTGAGTTGTGTTCCGAAAGAAGCCAGTTGCAAGAAAATGCCACGCTGCTCGATTGGTGGCGTGTCCGATGGCGCTGGTTCGGCCGGTTCGACGGGATCAGCAGACTTGATGGGTTCCTGATCGGTTAAAGCCGCCACAACAACTTGTGCAGGCGCTGCCGGGTTGATACTTTCAACCTCTACCAGTCCGCTGCCTTTTTGTACAATACCAAGTTTGTAGGCTGCCGTATAGGATAAATCCATCAGACGGGCGCTGTGAAATGGTCCGCGATCATTAACCCGCACAACGACAGACTTGTTTGTCTGAAGGTTGGTTACCTTGACATAGCTTGGGATAGGTAATGTCGGGTGGGCCGCAGTCATGCCGTACATGTCGTAGGGTTCGCCGCAAGAAGTTTTCTTGCCATGAAACTTTTTCCCATACCAGGATGCAATGCCTCTTGCTTTATAAGGTTTGAAATTGGTTGCAGGGACATACTGTTGTCCAAAAACAGTATAGGGATTGTTGGCAAACTTGTGCAAAGGTTCTGCTTTGGGTTGTGCATCGGGTATGGCTTCAATATTTGCTGGTGCATTTTCACCCGGACCATCATCTTTATAATATCCGCCACCTTTGTACACACCTTTGCTGGAAACAATGGGAGATGATTTTCCGGGAATTGATGATTCGGTGCGCTGTGGGGCGGTGCTGCAGCCTGCGAGATACAGTAGAATGAAACAGGAAAGGATGTAGCTCCAGAAATTCTTTCTCATGTTCTCACCAACTTGCGATGTGTGTGAATGCTCATCAAAATACCAAATCCAAGCAATACTGTCACCATGGAAGTACCCCCGTAACTAAAAAGCGGAAGGGGGACCCCCACTACGGGAAGGATACCGCTCACCATGCCCATATTTACAAAAGCGTAAGTAAAAAATGTCAGAGTGATACTGCCCGCCAGCAATCGGGAAGCGAGCGTTGGAGCATTAGCTGCAATCAGTAACCCCCGGCTGATGATGATGATGAACAAGATGACGAGAAGGATGTTGCCTACTAGTCCAAACTCTTCGGCAAAAACCGCAAAAATAAAGTCTGTGGTGCGCTCAGGCAGGAAGTCGAGATGTGCCTGGGTGCCTTTTAGCCACCCTTTTCCAAAAATACCTCCAGAACCAATAGCAATTGTGGACTGAATAATATGATAGCCCGCGCCGAGAGGGTCTTGAGACGGGTCAAGTAAAGTAAGTACTCGCTGACGCTGGTAGTCATGCATGACAGACCAAACCAAAGGCAAGCTGGCACCAATTGCGGCAAACATCCCAAGCAGAATTCGCCAGCTGAGTCCGGCCAGAAATATCACATAAAATCCAGATGCAGTAATCAGTAATGCAGTACCCAGATCGGGTTGCCTGACTATTAAGCCGACAGGGATAAGTAGCAGTACGGCTGCTATTGCGTAGTTTTTAAGCCGCAGATTGGTTTCATAGCGATTAAAATACCATGCCAGCATCAGGGGGGCGGCCAGTTTCATAAGCTCGGATGGTTGAATCTTGGTGAATCCGAGATTGAGCCAGCGCCGTGCGCCGTGGCTGATATCGCCAAACAGTGCAACGCTAATCAGCAAGAGCAGTCCTAATGTATAAACTGGTACAGCCAGTCGCAACAAGTGCTGGGGCGGGATATTTGCGATTACCCACAGAACGCTCAGGGCTACGGTCATATTGATCAACTGGCTCATTACTTTGTCCGGGCTCTTACCCGAAGCGCTGTACAGAACGACTAGTCCCACAGCCATCAGGGTGATAAGGGCGAAAAAGAGGAAGCCGTCTATGTGAAGTGTCAGCCGCGTAAGGAAGCGTTTAATCATCGCTGTGTTCCTCTGCTGTAGCTGCAGCTTCGGTGGAAATTTTTGGTTCATTCGGCAGTTTGCCAAGCAAGTAAAAATCCATAACTTTTCGAGCGATAGGAGCGGCGGTGGAACCGCCATGTCCCCCATTTTCTACCAATACGGCTAACGCAATCTTTGGGTCGTCAGCAGGGGCATAGGCGATATAGAGCGCATGATCACGGTGGCGTTCCTGAACGCGGCTGGCTACATATTTTTCTGTTTGCTTGATGCCGACAACCTGTGCTGTGCCCGTTTTACCCGCTACAAGATAGGGTGTTTTGACCCAGGCAGCCACGGCAGTACCGCCTGGTCGATTGACATCGATCATGGCTTCTCTGACCAGCTTGAGATTTTCCGGTTTGAAATCATATTGCTCAAGGGGAAATGAACTCGTATTTTTTATCAGATTGGATTTACTGTCCTGAATGGCTCTGACCAGACGCGGAGGAAAGAGTTCACCACTATTCGCAAGAAGTGATGTAGCGAAAGCAAGCTGTAGCGGTGTGGTTAATGTATATCCTTGCCCGATGCCCGTGATAACGGTTTCACCTGGAAACCATCGTTGTTTAAAACGCCTTTTTTTCCACTCTTGCGAGGCGAGTAAACCCGGTATTTCCCCATCAATATCAATGCCGGTTTTACTTCCCATGCCAAATTTTTTGATGAAGTTGTAGATGTTATCGATACCCATATCGTTTGCAAGACCGTAATAGTAGGTATCACAGGAAACCACGATGGATTTGCGCAGATCCACACTGCCGTGCCCCCCGGCTTTCCAGTCCCGATAACGGTGACTGCTACCGGGCAGCATGTAAAACCCAGGGTCACTAATGGTAGAGGAAGGGGTGCGCTTGCCTAGTTCCAGTCCTGCAAGCGCCATAAACGGTTTGAAAGTGGAACCGGGTGGATAGAGCCCCCTTAATGCCCGATTGTTGAGAGGTCTGTCTGGCGAGTTGTTGAGGGCATCCCAGCTGGCAGAGTCGATGCCATCGACAAATAAATTGGGGTCAAATCCAGGTTGGCTGACAAATGCGAGAATTTCGCCGTTATGCGGGTCGATTGCTACCATTGCGCCACGGAACTCGCCAAAAGCTTTTTCAGCGACGGCCTGTAAACGGGTGTCCATGGCGAGATAAACATTGTCACCTGAAACAGCAGGCGTGCGACTCAGGGTTCTGATAGCCTTGCCACCGGAGTCAGTTTCTACTTGTTCAAATCCTGTAATGCCATGAAGTTGCTTTTCGTAACTTTGTTCAATGCCGATTTTGCCAATATGGTCGCTGCCCCGATAATTCGCAATTTCATCATTTTCTTCCAGTTTATCCAGATCCTTATCATTGATACGACCGATATAGCCGATAGCATGGGAAGCGAGCTCCGCTAACGGGTAATCCCTGAACAGGCGCGCTTTTATTTCTACGCCGGGGAAACGGTAACGGTTGACTGCAAAGCGGGCTATTTCAACTTCATTCAGGCGGGTCCGAATCGGCTGGCTTTCAAAGTTATGGCTTTCATCCAGCAGTTTTTTAAAACGCTTACGGTCTTTTGTGGTGATTTCGATGATTTTAGCGAGTTCATCAATAGTCGCCTCCAGTCCGTCAACTTTGCTGGGTGTAATTTCCAGCGTATAGGCGGAATAATTGTGCGCCATTATGACGCCGTTTCTATCTAAAATCAGACCGCGGTTTGGGACAATGGGCACGATTGAGATTCGGTTGGCTTCTGCCAGTGTTTGATAATGGTTGTGTTGCGCGACCTGAACATAAAAAAAACGGCTCGCTAAAATCAAAAACAAAATGACAGCAAAGGCTCCGCCAACTGCCAATCGAATTCTGAAGGAGTGGAGTTCGAGTTTATGGTTTTTTAAGAATGTACGGTGCTTCATCCGGCTAGCTTCTTCATCTAACGGGATGGCTGAACAGGAACACTGTTGTCTGGTTTATTTGTCCAGCGCTGCGGTTGTTGCAGTAAAAAGGAAACCGGTGGCCAAAGTAGCATGCCAGCCAGGCTGGGGAGGAAATAGCTCCATTCGACGTAAGGTACGCCAACAATCAGACGGAAAAGAAGCAGTGTGAATTGCAGCAACAGCAGAATTGGAAATATATGCAGGGCTTGCTGCCACAATGGGAACATGAGCACGCGTCGATGCAGAATGAGCGCAGCAAAGGTTACTAGCGTATACGCCAGCGCATGTTGTCCGAACAGACTGCCGTCAGCAACATCCATCACCAGACCTAAAAACCAGGCGGTGCCCAACCCAATCTTGCGTGGCTGGTTGATACACCAGAATAGCAGGATAAGCACGATAAAATCTGGCCGGATCAAAAGTGAAAGTCCTTGCCAAGGCAACAGATTGAGCGTCAGACCAGCCAGCAGAGTGAAAAAAATGAATAGTCCACTCGCCGGAAGCAGGATTTCTTGCGTTTTGTTTGCGCGAGATGACATTTTATTTCCGCTTCTTGTGTTCATTGCTGACGTCTTGTTTGGATGCCGGTGATGTGGGCACGGGTGGAATGTGAGCAACAGGAATGGAGGAGCCGGCTAGTATCAGCACTTGTTTGTGTCGATCCACGCCGCCACTTGGCGTGCAGGTGATTTTAGCAAACGAATAAGCGGCATTACGCTCAATTTTTGTCACCGTTGCCACAGGCAAACCGGCGGGGTAAGTGCCATCTATTCCTGAAGTGACCAGTACATCCCCATTCTGGATATCGCCGTTGGCAGGCATGAAAGGAAGATCCAGCAAACCTTCCTGCCCAAACCCAACGACTATGACGCGTTGGCCGGTGCGTAAAATTTGCACAGGCACTGACTGGTTTTTGTCGGTCAATAACGTAATTTCACTACTGAAAGGGTAAGCACGAGTTACCTGACCGATCACGCCGATGTCATCCAGAACAGCATCTCCCGCAAGAATGTTATGGGCAGAGCCTTTATCAACAACGACTTTACGCACAAATGGGTCATGGCTGCCATAGAGAATGTCTGCAACAACAGCTTTTTCACCATAGGTTTGCCGTGCACTGAAGAGTTTTCGAAGCTGCGCATTTTCTGCTTGCAAAGATTGAAGTCGTTGCAATTGGGATGCGTTAACCAATTGTTGTTGCTTCAGGGTAAGATTTTCACTTTGCAACAGGGCTTGTGTAACAAAGAAACCACTGACGCGGTCGAAAAGCTCTACAGGGCTGTTAGCTAGTCGCTGTAAGGGGTAAATAATGACGGAAAGCGATTGACGGACAGTACCCAAGTATTTGAAATGGGCATCTGTGACCATTAATACAACGGAAATAAAGGCGAAAAAGCTTAAGCGCGCTAAAAGGCTGGGGCCGCGATTAAAAAATTGTGGAGGTTGATATTCCATTCGTTCAGTGTTTCGATGATTTCCTGTTCAGGTTGAATGTGTATTCAAAAATAATGAATTTTAACCTGAACAGGGAACACGAGACCACATAGCTGCTCCCGCCTTCGCTTAAATCATTTTGTAGTTATTAACAAATCAGTGTCTTAATCAACGTTAAATGAATCAATCGTTGGTGAATACCGTGCCCAATTTGTCCATTTCTTCCAGTGCGCGACCGGAACCGCGCACCACGCAGGTAAGCGGATCTTCAGCAACAATTACAGGTAAACCGGTTTCTTCCATCAACAGCCGATCCAGATCACGTAATAACGCGCCACCACCGGTTAGAACCATGCCTTTTTCAGCGATGTCAGCACCCAGTTCAGGCGGCGTTTGTTCCAATGCGGATTTTACAGCACTGACAATGCTGTTGAGCGGATCGGTCAGTGCTTCCAGAATTTCGTTGCTGGATATCGTGAAGCTGCGGGGAATACCTTCGGCCAGATTGCGTCCCTTGACTTCCAGTTCCCTTACTTCGGAACCGGGGAAGGCTGAACCAATATGTTTCTTGATTTGTTCTGCGGTGGATTCGCCAATTAACATACCGTAATTGCGACGGATGTAGTTGATGATGGATTCATCGAACTTGTCGCCGCCGACGCGTACTGAAGCCGCATACACAATGCCACCCAGAGAAATGACGCCAACTTCAGTGGTGCCGCCGCCAATATCCACGACCATGGAACCGGTTGCTTCGGCAACAGGCAAATCAGCACCAATTGCTGCCGCCATAGGCTCTTCAATCAGAAATACCTGTCTTGCACCTGCACCAATGGCAGATTCGCGAATGGCACGACGTTCTACCTGGGTAGAGCCGCATGGCACGCAGATAATGATGCGAGGACTGGGGCTAAGCAAGCGTGAATCATGAATTTTTTTGATGAAATACTTCAACATCTGTTCAGTGATGGTGAAATCTGCGATCACGCCATCTTTCATGGGGCGGATGGCTGTAATATTGCCTGGGGTGCGCCCAAGCATCTGTTTTGCCTCAAGGCCTACTGCCTGAATGGTTTTTTTGCCGCTGGGACCGCCTTCCTGGCGAATGGCGACAACAGAGGGTTCATCAAGCACAATACCCTTGCCGCGCACATAAATTAGTGTGTTAGCCGTACCCAGGTCAATTGCCAAGTCATTGGAAAAATAACCACGTAAAAATCCGAACATAATAAGAAAGTCCTGCTGGAATGCTGCGTCAAATAAATGAAATATGATAACCTATTATGGTTAAAGGTTTAAGCACTATAGGTGAAATTTATGTCATTGACGCTTGTTGATGTGAAACGCATCGCACATCTTGCCCGTATTGAGGTGGATGAAAAAGAAGCCGAAAGTATGTTGGCGCAGCTTTACGGTATTTTTAATTTGATCGAAGAAATGCAAGCTGTAAACACGTCCGGAGTTGAGCCCATGTCTCATTCTCAGGATCTTGTACAGCGTATGCGCGACGATATTGTGACAGAAACCGATCAGCGCGAACTGTTTCAGTCCATCGCGCCAAAAGTAGAAGACGGATTGTATCTGGTTCCGAAAGTAATCGAATAATCACGTTTCAGGCAATATTTGGAAAGGCCTTCCTGGTAGTTCTGTCGGGGAGACTTTGATTAGAATGCACGAACTGACCATTACAAAGCCATAATATGTTGAATTTAAGTCTTAAACAACTGGCAGAAAAACTTGCCAGCAAGCAAGTTTCAAGTGTCGAAATGACGCAGGAATTTCTGAACCGGATTAAAACGTTAAACCCCGTGTATAACGCTTTTGTGACGGTCAATGAAGAAGCAACCCTGAATCAGGCGAGACACGCCGATGAAGCTATTGCAGCAGGCAAGGGGAGCTTGCTTACTGGTATTCCGATTGCCCACAAGGATATTTTTTGTGCCAAAAGCTGGCGCACGACTTGCGGTTCGAAAATGCTGTCAAATTTTGTGTCTCCATACGATGCGCATGTGATCGAGCGTTTTGGTCAGGCTGGAACAGTTAACTTGGGCAAGACCAACATGGATGAGTTTGCCATGGGGTCGTCCAACGAAACTTCCCATTTTGGCCCGGTGAAAAATCCGTGGGATGTGAGTGCGGTGCCAGGTGGCAGTTCCGGGGGCTCGGCGGCGGCAGTCGCAGCTCGTTTGTGCCCTGCTGCAACTGGGACTGATACAGGGGGCTCCATACGGCAGCCTGCTGCTTTATGCGGTATTTCCGGCATTAAACCAACGTATGGTCTGGTGTCGCGATATGGCATGATCGCTTTTGCTTCTTCCCTCGATCAGGGTGGGCCCATGGCCAGAAGTGCGGAAGATCTGGCTTTGATGCTCAATGTCATGGTCGGGTTTGATGAACGTGATTCCACCAGCTTACAGCGTGATAAAGAAGATTATGCGCAAACGCTGGATCAACCCCTTAAAGGCCTGAAAGTGGGTCTGCCAAAAGAATATTTTGCTGAGGGTTTGAGCGCAGACGTGGGGCGTGCTGTGCAGGCTGCAATAGATGAATACCGCAAACTGGGTGCAGAAATGGTGGAAATCAGTCTGCCCAATACCCGTTTGTCCATTCCGGTTTACTATGTACTGGCACCTGCAGAAGCGTCCAGTAATCTGTCACGGTATGATGGTGTTCGCTATGGTTACCGCGCACCAGAGTACACAGACTTGATGGATATGTACAAAAAAACCCGCGCTCAGGGATTTGGTACTGAAGTGAAGCGCCGCATCATGATTGGCGCGTATGTTTTGTCCCATGGCTACTATGATGCATATTACTTGCAAGCGCAAAAAATTCGGCGGTTGATTGCTCAGGATTTTACGGATGCCTTCAAGCAGTGCGATATCATTATGGGTCCCACAGCGCCAACTACCGCCTTTAATCTGGGTGAAAAAGGTGCAGATCCGATACAGATGTATTTGTCGGATATTTATACGATTGCGGTTAATTTGGCCGGTTTGCCTGGCATGTCGATTCCTGCCGGATTTGGAGACGATGGTCGCCCGGTTGGATTACAGATTATCGGTAATTATTTTTCCGAAGCAAAGATGCTCAATGTAGCCCACCAGTATCAACTCGCTACAGACTGGCATCAGCGGAAACCGCGAGGAATTTGAGATAAAGCGTAAGTTGCAGATTGCATGGAGATGAACCCGGTTCGTTCTTTGCTGATCTGCCAGCTGTGTGAAATATAAAAGGGTTTGTCATTATGCAATGGGAAATAGTAATCGGGCTGGAAGTTCACTCCCAGCTTTCCACGCAGTCCAAGATTTTCTCAGGGGCACCGACGGCTTATGGTGCTGCACCAAATACGCAGGCTTGTGCTGTTGATCTGGCTTTACCTGGTGTGTTGCCGGTACTGAATCGCGGCGCGGTGGAGCGAGCAATCAAGTTTGGTCTGGCGGTGGGGGCAACAGTCAACCGACGTTCAATTTTTGCCAGAAAAAATTATTTTTACCCGGATTTGCCAAAGGGTTACCAGATCAGTCAGTTTGAAATCCCTGTTGTTTCAGGTGGTTCGGTCATGATTCGAGTGGGTGAGAGTGAAAAGTCCATTCGTTTGACCCGTGCTCATTTGGAAGAAGATGCTGGAAAATCCCTGCATGAGGATTTTCAGGGCATGACAGGTATTGATCTGAATCGCGCCTGTACGCCATTGCTGGAAATCGTCTCTGAGCCTGACATGCGTAGCGCCCAGGAAGCCGTGGCTTATGCTAAAACGCTGCACTCCCTTGTGCGCTATCTGGAAATTTGCGATGGGAATATGCAGGAGGGTTCTTTCCGCTGTGACGCCAATGTGTCTGTTCGTCCAGTGGGGGTAGAAACTCTCGGAACACGATGTGAGATAAAAAATCTGAATTCATTTCGCTTCCTTGAGAAGGCGATTGAGTACGAAGCCCGACGTCAGATTGAAATTCTGGAAGATGGCGGAACGATCAAGCAGCAAACGCGCCTTTATGATTCTGATAAAGATGAGACTCGCGCAATGCGCTCCAAAGAAGACTCGGAAGACTACCGCTATTTCCCCGATCCGGATTTGCTGCCTGTGGAAATTTCAGAGGAATGGCTGGAACAAATGCGTGCAACTTTGCCTGAGTTGCCTGAAGCAAAGCGCATTCGCTTCATGAGCGAGTATGCCCTGCCAGCCTATGATGCGGCCGTATTGACTGTCTCCAGAGAAGTGGCGATTTATTTTGAAGAGGCTCAGAACGGTTTTGGCGGCGAAGCAAAGCTGTGCGCAAACTGGATTATGGGTGATGTCAGCGCAGCACTGAACAAAGAATCCCTTGAGATTACGGATAGCCACGTGAATAGCGCGCAACTGGCCGGATTGTTGAAACGAATTGCGGATGGCACCATTTCCGGGAAAATTGCCAAGGAAGTATTTGATGCAATGTGGAACGGTGAAGGAGATGCCGATACCATCATCGAAGCCAAAGGCCTGAAACAAATATCTGATTCATCGGCAATTGAAAAGCTGGTAGATGATATTATTGCGCAAAACCCGGAACAGGTTGCTGAGTATCGCGGCGGGAAAGAAAAAGTGTATGGTTTCTTCGTTGGTCTGGCAATGAAAGCCAGCAAAGGAAAGGCTAACCCCGCGCAGCTGAATGAGATTCTGAAGCGAAAATTAGCGGGTTAACAATGCCATGACTGACCGTCAGCTGCAAGTGCAAGCTGGCGGCCGATTTGTTTAGGGCGCCGTAGAGAGCTTTTTTAATTCACGGTAGTGTTGTTTCTCTGTTTCAAACTTTGCCCGGATGGATTGTTTTTCCTGCTCATTCTGTTTGATCGATTCGTTTAACGTATTAATGGACTGCTCATTCTGCTTGATATCGTCTGCCAGATACGGCGGGATAGGTTTGCCGCGCTTTTGAATCGAATCAGCGTTTTTACGGAGTTCAGCGAGCTTCGCCTTCTCCGCTTTGATACGTGTGTTCGTCCCCGCTATAGCCGCATCAACTTGTAACAAGTTACGATCACGGGCCATATCAATTTCTTTCTCATTGCTGTAAGAATTGAGTAGCGCTGTATCTTTGCGTTTTTGCTCCAGTGCGGTACGTGCATCCAGTTTTTCTTTTTCAGCAGCTGCAGCTTTGGCATCCAGCTGTTCCTGAGTTAACGCACCATCGGTTTTATGGATTACCATACCGCGTTTGTTCAGTTCGGTATTGCCTTGATTGCTGTATTGGGGAGGGATAGAGTCACCGTAATGAATGGCGCCTTTTTCATCCACCCACTTGAACATTTTCGCAGAGACCGGCTGGCTGATCAGCATGGCAACAATAATCGCAGTAAGGTAACGCATTAGAATAAACTCTCCTTGGTGTTAAATGCCGTATGAGGCTCTATAGGCAGAAACTGCTTGCAAGTTTTGTGCCATTTCCGGGTTGTCCTGTAAATATTCCAGCAGATTGTCCAATGAGGCGATGCTGATAACCGGAATGTCGTAGCTCTGTGTGACTTCCTGTACAGCAGAAAGTTCACCACTGCCCCGCTCCATCCTGTCCAGTGCAATGACTACGCCACAAGGGGTTGCCTGGTTTGCACGAATCAATTCAACCGACTCCCTGACAGAAGTGCCAGCCGAGATCACATCATCGATGATGAGTATGCGGCCTTTGAGCGGTGCACCAACGATATTGCCGCCTTCACCATGGTCTTTGGTTTCTTTTCGGTTGTAACTGAACGGCACATTGTGACCATTTTCGGCAAGCGCCATGGCTGTTGCAGCCGCAAGGGGAATGCCTTTATAAGCCGGGCCGAACAGCACATCAAATTCCAGTTTCGCGGAAAGGATGGCTTTAGCGTAAAATTGCGCTAGCTGACGCAAAGATTCACCATCACTGAATAAGCCGGCATTAAAAAAATAGGGGGACATGCGTCCCGCTTTGGTTTTAAATTCACCAAAGCACAGAACGTTGCGATTGACCGCGAATTGAATAAAGTCTTGTCTAAAATCAGACATGGTTTGCCTTTTTTGTTACTGGGAGAGAGAGTTGCGTATTATATCCTTGAATCTGAATGGTGTCCGCTCGGCGGCTACCAAAGGTTTTTTTCAATGGATGCCTAAGCAGAACGCTGATGTTATTTGTGTCCAGGAATTAAAGGCGCAAGCAGCTGATATGCGCCCTGAAATGCTCCAGCCTGATGGATATCACGGTTATTTTCATTATGCTGAAAAAAAAGGCTATAGCGGGGTGGGCATTTATTCCAGGAAAAAGCCTGATCAGGTGATAGAAGGGCTCGGCACACCGGATATTGACAGTGAGGGGCGTTATATTCAAGCTGATTTTGGGAATTTAAGCGTGATATCGCTGTATTTACCTTCGGGTTCCAGTGGCGAAGAGCGGCAGACAGTAAAATTCAGTTTTATGCAGCGTTTCATGCCTCACCTAATTGCATTGAAGACAAGCGGGCGGGAAGTGGTGTTGTGTGGCGACTGGAATATAGCCCATAAACAAATTGATCTTAAAAACTGGCGAGGTAATCAGAAAAATTCCGGATTTTTGCCTGAAGAACGTGACTGGCTGAGTGAGTTATTTGACAAAGTGGGTTTTGTGGATGTATTTCGCTGCATTAATCAGGAAGAAGATCAATTCACCTGGTGGTCGAATCGTGGGCAGGCATGGGCCAAAAATGTGGGGTGGCGAATCGATTATCACATCACCACGCCAGGAATCGCAAAGTTGGCAAAAAGTGCTGCTATCTATAAAGAAGAGCGTTTCTCGGATCATGCACCGCTGACCATAGATTATGACTACGAATTCTGAGTCGGCTGTCACCCGTTCACCAATGAACATGCTGCGAACCATTTTCAGCGGACGAATGCTGGTTGCATTTGTGATGGGTTTTTCATGTGGACTGCCCTTATTGCTAACAGGTTCTGTCTTGCAGGCCTGGATGAGGGAAGAAGGCGTCGACTTGAGCGTGATCGGTTTATTTGCGCTTGTTGGATTGCCGTACACCTTGAAATTTCTGTGGGCACCGATTTTAGATCGCTTCACGTTACCGTTATTTGGCCGTCGGCGTGGTTGGTTATTACTGGCGCAGCTGGCGCTAATGTTATCTTTGCTGGGGTTCAGTTTTACCAGCCCCTCGCAAAATCCCTGGTTATTGGCATTTGTTGCCATGATGGTCACTTTTTTTTCTGCGTCACAAGATATTGTGGTGGATGCCTACCGGCGCGAAGATCTTGCTGACCGAGAATTGGGGCTGGGATCCTCCATGTACGTAAACGGTTATCGGCTGGGAATGTTGCTGGCGGGCGGGGGTGGGCTGATATTGGCAGATCATATGCCTTTTTCGGTGGTTTATCAGCTCATGGCGATCAGTGTGCTGGTTGGCGTGATGACAACATTGCTGGCAAGAGAACCGGTAGTAGCAGAAGGGACACCTAAAACACTGAGATCGGCCGTCATTGACCCGTTTGTAGAATATTTTCAGCGGGATGGCGCAATCATGTTTTTAGCGTTTATTTTGCTTTACAAGTTGGGCGACACCATGGCTAGCGCAATTACGACACCGTTTTATCTTGATTTGGGATTTTCCAAAACCGAAATTGGAGCAGTCGTAAAGTTATTCGGATTCTGGGCTACGATAGCGGGGGGATTTTTGGGTGGCCTGTTTATTTTGCGTATGGGAATTAACCGTGCTTTATGGCTATTCGGGTTTTTGCAAATGGCTTCTACCTTCGGGTTTGTGCTGTTGGCACATATCGGTCATGAGGTGGCTGCATTGGCAGCGGTCGTTGCTTTCGAAAACTTTACGGGGGGCATGGGGACGGCCGCATTTGTGGGGTTTATGGGGGCACTTACTGATAAGCGGTTTACAGCCACTCAATATGCGCTGCTCAGCAGTTTAATGGGTGTGCCCCGTGTAATTGCTTCCGCGCCGACAGGCTTAATGGCCGAAATGATGGGATGGCCTGGTTTCTTTATTTTTTGCACGTTGATTGCCTTGCCTGGCTTATGGATCTTGAATCGCTTTGCGCCTTTACGGGAAAGTAAATCGTGACCCCCCTCTTATGTTAGTCGAAACGAGCATTTTTGCGATTTTTCTGGTTGGTTTGCTGGGCGGTACGCATTGTGTCGGCATGTGCGGAGGTATTGTCACCGCATTGTCTATGCAATTGCCCGGCCAAAAAGCAAATGTCGGATATCTGATTGCTTATAATATCGGGAGAATCACAACATATACTGTTGTAGGTGTGATAGCGGGTGCAGCAGGTTCAAGTGTGCTTTTGTTGAAGGGATTTCTGCCCGTACAACAGTTTCTGTATGTGCTGGCAAATTTGATGCTGGTGATGCTTGGTCTGTACCTGGCCGGAATCTGGCATGCCGTGGTTTATATTGAACGAGTGGGTGGCATTGTCTGGAAGCGCTTGCAACCCTGTATGGGGAAGTTGTTGCCGGTCAAGTCGATTCCCCGTGCCTTTGTTGTGGGAACCATATGGGGGTGGTTACCTTGCGGTCTGGTATATAGTGTTCTGGTGAGCGCGCTGGCTAGCGGAAACGCGTTGCATGGCGCGATGCTGATGCTGGCTTTCGGATTAGGAACACTTCCCAATTTGCTGGCTATGGGATTTTTTGCCCAGAACCTCAAGACCTGGCTTCAAAATAAGTACACGCGCCTTGCAGCAGGGTTGCTGGTAGTTGGCTTTGGTTTGTGGGGACTTATACGCTTTGCGATGAGCTAGTAAAGTGCTTTGCTCTGTTATGAACATGTGCACATAAAACAACAGCTGGTATCACCGCAGAGGCGCGGAGGAAAATCACGCGTGAACTGAGCACGCAGAGTTGCAGTTTCCAAGTAAAAAACATCACTGAAGTACCGAGAAGCGGTGTTTTACCTCTGCGTCTCCGCGCCTCTGTGGTGAACTGCATGGGTTAAAAATACCATGCTAACGGAAATATTGTTGCTTAAATTCAATATCATGCGCCTTGCTTTCACCTTGAGGTTTGACCTTGACGGTAAAAGTCATGGTATCTGGCGGGCTGACGCGGAAGTCCCCAAGATAATAAATCGCATTGCCTTCCTGCACTTCCCGCATGGTCAGACTGCTTAATTGGGCGCTCATGTTGGTTGCACTGGCAGTGATTTCTGCTTTGATCGGTTGACCTACACCCAGTTTGTTTTTCTTCAGCACGGCTATGGTTAATAACCCCCTGTTTTTACTGCGTTCCAGCTTGTAGGATTTAGCGACATCCGGCGTGAGATCGTCTGTTGAGATAGCGTTGAAATGGACTTCAATGTCGCCAAATGTCTGTGACCGTTCAGCAAATGCCGAACCCGATGCGATGAAAGCTAAGGCAAATAGCGCAAGGCGTTTTTTCATGATTATTCCCGTGTTTGATTGTATTGATACGGTCAGTATAGACAATCTCTGGCTATTCGCAATCAGGCCAAACCCGTCAAACAAAGCACACGATCAGGTCAAGACTGTTGTTCGAAGCGATAAACAGCCAGATTGCCGAGAAGATTTGGGAGGAAATTGACGGTTTTGCCTTCATGCATAACGGTTCGTTCGAGGATATGCACGCCATGCTCATGGCAGAAACTTTCAAAGTCCTTTAACGTGCACAGGTGGATGTTCGGCGTATCAAACCATTGGTAGGGTAAGTTTTCGGAAACAGGCATACGTCCCTGTATAACTTGCAAACGATGATGCCAGTAGCCAAAGTTAGGGAAAGTGACTATGCCTTCTTTGCCTACACGCAGCATTTCTCTCACGATCCGTTCGGTATGTTCAATGGCCTGGAGAGTCTGGGAAAGAATAACGTAATCGAATGAGTGGGATTCAAAACCGGAAAGGCCCGCCTCCAGATCCATCTGAATGACATTAACGCCATTTTTGACGCTGGCCAATATGTTGGCATCTTCGATTTCAACACCATAGCCACGGATATTGCGTGTTGTTTTGAGATACTTGAGCAGGGCGCCATCACCACAACCTAAATCCAGGACTTTTGCACCGGGTTTGATCCACTGCGAAATGGTAGCAAAATCTGCCCGTTGATTGCTTTGCAGAGCTGTCATTTTGCAGCTCCCAGGGAAATATTGTTCATGTAAGCGCGTACTACGTCGTGGTAGTAAGGGTCTACAATCAGGAAGGCGTCATGTCCATGGCTGGAAGTGATCTCTGCGTAACTGACGTTGCGTTCGTTATCCAGCAGTGCCTGAACGATCTCACGGGAGCGTTCTGGTGCAAAGCGCCAGTCAGTAGTGAATGAAACCACCAGAAAATTAGCCGTTGCGGGTTTTAATGCGTCGCTCAGGCTGCCATTTTGATGGTGATGTGTGGGATCAAAATAGTCGAGCGCTTTGGTCATCAACAAGTAGGTGTTCGCATCAAAGGTACCCGCGAATTTATCGCCTTGGTAGCGCAAGTAGGATTCAATTTCAAATTCCACATCAAAACCATAATTGAAGATACCGGAACGCAACAGCCGCCCGAATTTTGTTCCCATTACGTCACCAGATAAGTAAGTAATGTGCCCCAGCATTCTGGCCAAACGCAGGCCGCGCTTTGGCTTGACATTATGGGCGTAAAAATCTCCCCCATGAAAATCAGGATCAGTCAAAATGGCCTGGCGAGCAACATCGTTAAATGCAATGTTTTGAGCAGTCAGGTTGGGAGCGGCAGCGATCACAAGCGCATTTTTAACACGGTCGGGATAAGCAATCGTCCATTGTAATGCCTGCATGCCACCCAGGCTGCCACCTACTACAGCAGCAAATTGAAATATGCCTAGCTGGTCAGCCAGGCGGGTATGGCTTTCAACCCAATCTTCCACGGTTACTACAGGGAAGCTGGCGCCAAAAGGTTTTCCTGTCTTCGGGTTGATACTGGCCGGGCCGGTTGATCCGTGGCAGCCACCCAGATTGTTGACGCCGATGACAAAAAACTGATTGGTGTCGATGGGTTTGCCAGGGCCGATCATGTTGTCCCACCAGCCAGGCGCTTTGTCATGCTCGGTATAGAACCCGGCTATGTGATGATTGCCTGAAAGCGCGTGGCAGATCAATATAGCGTTGGATTTGTCAGCGTTGAGGGTACCGTAGGTTTCATATACCAGGTCGTAAGTCTCTATCACCGCCCCGCTTTTGAGCTTGAGAGGGGTAGAGAAGTGGGCCACTTGCGGCGAAACTATACCAATGGATGAAGAATCTTGCATCAATGTTTATAATTCAAATATGTTGAACGCAATTATATCGTTATTTCGACCAAACCCCACAGCTTTGCGTGATCAATTCCTCCGGCGCTTTGCTGGTAAGACCATAATTGTGCATCAAGGGCTTGGTATTGGCTGGGTGAGCGAGTTGCACAAAGAGGCTGGCGGGGGTGGGCATTTTCGCCTTAATATCACTAAAGCCCCTGGTAAACGCCCCACGCCGATCGAATGGGTGGTGCATCACTGGATTATTCCCCAAAATCTGCCGCTGCCTCTTCTGGTTAAAGTAGAACAGGATATTCTTTATATCAGACATCTCACCCGTAGCGGCAGTCCCGTTCATCCTTCTGAAATAAACTGGATGCAGGATGAGTTTCCTGATCGCTGGCACGCTGCTTTACGTCCGAGCGGAAAAGGGTTTTTGCCCGAAAAAGGGATGCCCGTTTCCGAGAATGACATCACATTTGATGTTGAATAGCCTTAACCCAAAAAATCAGGCATTCAATTTGTACAGCAGTGAATACATTCGTTCAGATTCGTCGGTTTTAAGCATTTTATTCACCAGAATAGCAATATCCGGCAGGCTGGTTTTGAGGATATTCTGTTTGACTGACGGTAAATGCGTCGGATGCATGGAAAATATCCGCAACCCCAGCCCCAGCATCAAGCGTGTAAGCGTAGCATCTCCCGCCATTTCACCGCAGACTGATACCGGGATGCCAGCCTTGTCTGCGCTGCGAATCGTGTGGGCCAGCAACTGCAGGATAGCAGGGTGCAGAGGGTCATAAAGGTGCGCAACTGAGTCATCGGTTCGGTCGATCGCCAGCGTGTACTGGATCAGGTCATTGGTGCCGATTGACAGAAAATCGAGTTTCTTTGCAAAAGCCTGGGCGGCAAGCGCAGCAGCTGGAATCTCGATCATCCCGCCGATCTTGATGGCGGCATTGAATGGAATATTGGCATTCGCCAGATTCTGCTTTGCGTGTTCAATAAGGTGGAATGACTGGTTTAATTCCGATAAATTGGACAGCATGGGAATCAGGATTTGTATATTCCCGTAATGAGATGCGCGTAAAATAGCACGCAGCTGGGTATGGAACATTTGCGGTTCAGCCAGGCACAACCGGATTGCACGCAAACCCAATGCCGGATTTGTGCCGCTGCTGGTTGCACCGTTGAGTTGCTTGTCTGCCCCTAAATCCAGTGTACGGATAGTGACCGGCAAACCTTTCATGTCTTCTGCTACTTTGCGATAAGCCAGGAACTGTTCTTCTTCGTCGGGTAAATCATCGCGGTTCAAAAACAAAAATTCGCTGCGAAATAAGCCAATACCCGTTGCGCCTGCTTCCCTGACTTTAGTGATGTCCTGAGGCAGTTCAATGTTAGCCTGCAATTCAATCTGGGTGCCATCGAGCGTTGTAGCCCGTGCAGTTTTGAGACGTTTAAGTTTCTGTTTTTCCAGTTCATACTGGTTTTGCCGTAACCTGTATTCAGCCAGTACATGCTTGTCAGGATTGACGATAATGACGCCCTGGGCGCCATCTACAATCAGGAGTTCCTGCTCGCGGATGATCTGTCTGGCATGATGCAGTGCCATGACCGACGGGATATTCAGGCTGCGCGCAACAATCGCTGTGTGGGAAGTTGTACCCCCCACATCGGTAATGAATGCAGCAAACTGATGCCGTTTGAAAAGGATCATATCAGCGGGGCTTAAATCATGGGCCACCAGGATGCTGCTTTGTTCCGGGCTGACTGAAGCATGCGCATGGCTGGGATGGCCGAGCAGCGCTTTGAGTACCCGCTCCACAACCTGAATGACGTCAGCTTTGCGTTCGCGCAGATAGCTGTCTTCAATTTCCTCAAACTGTGCCAGCAGCGAGTCCATCTGCTGTTTGAGTGCCCACTCGGCGTTACACTGCTGGGACTCGATCAGTTCTTTAGGGGCTTGAGATAAAGTTGAGTCATTCAGGATCATCAGATGCATATCCAGAAATGCATCAAATTCTGCCGGCGCACTGGCCGGAATATGTTCCCGCAATGCCTCCATTTCCTGGCGGGTAGTTTCTATTGCAGCATCGAAGCGTGCGACTTCTTCTCCGATGTTTTGCTTAGGCAGAACGTAATGGGCCACTTCCAGTGCAACCTGAGATACCAGATGGGCATAGCCAATTGCAATGCCGCCAGATACACCTGTTCCGTGGACGGTGAAGCTCATCAATACTCCCTGTGAATGTGCGTGCGCATAATTCTTGCCAAGCGAGAATGCCTGATCATTCCCCTTCCCCAAAGCGGTCTTGAATAAGTTCTACCAGTGCGTTCATGGCCACTTGTTCGTCCGCACCAGTTGTTTCAATCCCAATCGTCGAGCCTTTGCTGGCTGCCAGCATCATGACCCCCATGATGCTTTTTGCATTCACGCGCTTATTGTTGCGAGACAGCCAGATATCGCTTTGAAATTTACTGGCTGTTTGGGTAAGTTTTGCAGAAGCGCGGGCATGAAGTCCCAGTTTGTTTATTATTTCAATCTCTTGTTGCAACATTGCATGCTTCCATAGTGATATTGATGATACCTTCGTGACCGCCGCTTAATGCCTTTTCAGTCAATTTTGCCAAGGGTTCTTCGCGATAAGTAAGCGCTCGCACCAGCATGGGAAGATTGACGCCGGCTATCCCTTCCACCGTGCCTGGGTCCAGGAGATGGCAAATTATGTTGCAGGGAGTCGCACCATAAATATCGTTAAAAATGAGTACCCCGTCTCCAGTGTCAAGCTGGTTAACCAGTTCGCGAGCTTGCGTCAAGATGGTAACGGGATCATCATGCACAGTGACACTAAGTTGCATCAGATTCGGCGGGCGGCTACCCATTACATGGCTGGCACAATGAATCAGGCTTTCGCCAAGTGTGCCATGGGCCACGATTAATATACCTATCATGTTGTACCTGCTTCTAAAATAGTGCTGTAAAGCAAATTTCTTTGTAATAAAGGAATCATATTAAACTGTATGCGCTTTTACTCAAAGATGTGCAAAGCGCAATGCCCCAGTACTGATTATGTTTAACGTTAAGGGCAATAGCCGGGAAGCTTGATTGTATCGCAATAACCATCAGGATCAGGGTAAAAATGACGCTTATTCAGCTTCTCGTATCGCCAGACTTTTATCCAGAAAATCCAGCCTTTTTTTCATGGCGCGCGTCACAATAACCTCACCCTTGTCATTGATCAACATGACATCCTGTACTTTCATGTTGCTTGCAGCCTGTCGCCAGCCTTTCTCTCCGGAGATGAAAATGGGTTTGGAAGCAACGTCCGAAAGTGTTCCCGCCTCTGGTCCCGGTTGAGTAATAATGGTCACTGCTTGTATATCCTGAGCGGGGTAACCGGTGCGTGGGTCGATAATATGGCAGTAACGCTTGCCATCCAGCATAAAGTATCGCTGATAGTCGCCGGAAGTACCGATAGCTTCTCCGTCTTGTAAATCCAGCGTGGCAATAGGACCTGGTTTGCGGGGGTGCTGGATGCCAACGTGCCATGGGCGATTACCCCGCTTGCCTACAGCGATGATGTTGCCGCCAATATTGATTAACGCCCCTTTTACACCTTGTGAGCGCAAATACGCGGATTCCATATCCAGTGCGTAGCCTTTGGCATACCCACCCAGATCCAGCTTAACGTCAGGGTTTTTACTATAAAATTCAATGTTCTCAATAACGATGTCTGTCATTTTAGGGTTAGCTCTAACCAGCTTTGCAATTTCTTGCGGGTCAGGTCGAACCGGGACAAACTCATCATTTTGAAAGCCCCACAATTTAATCAGTTTGCCGATAGCCGGGTTGAATAAACCGTTGGATTGTTCGTAATAACGGGTGGCATCCTGAATTATAGGGATCATGCCGGGCGCGATTGCTGCTTTGGACGGACTTTGAGTAAAAATGCCGTTCATGCGCGAAAGGGTGCCGGGTTTCCAGGCATGTAACGTGTGGTGCATGCGGTCGAAATCCTGAAATACCTGCGCAGTGAGTTGCCTGGCGCGGGCTTCGGGTTCTCCGTAAATGGTCACTTCTACCAGGGTGCCAAAAACATATCTCTGCTCTTGATACAGCTGTTCCTTGCCGCATCCGGCAAGTGTCAGCACGATCAAAGATAAGAGTAAGGTTTTAAGCCGCAAAAAAAAAGAAAACCGGGGGGTTAGCATGACTGTTCAAGTGCATCCATAAACATGCCCGCAACGTTAAAATTACTCTGAGCAGTAATTTCCTGCATACCGGTCGGGCTGGTTACGTTGATTTCGGTCAGATAGTCGCCGATAACGTCTAACCCAACCAGGAACAGACCTTCATCACGCAATATGGGTCCGAGAGTCTCGGCAATTTCCCGGTCTATGGTGGATAGAGGCTGTGCAACGCCTTTACCGCCAGCGGCGAGGTTGCCACGGGTTTCGCCTTTCATCGGGATGCGGGCCAGCGCATAGGGTACCGGTTCGCCATTAATCAGTAGTATGCGTTTGTCGCCGTTAACAATTTCCGGAATATAACGTTGTGCCATGATGGAGCGCATACCCAGATGGGTCATGGTTTCGATGATCACGTTGAGGTTAGGGTCGTTCAGGGTGACGCGGAATATGCCGCTCCCCCCCATTCCATCCAGCGGTTTGAGAATAATATCCTGGTGTTCTGACAGAAATGCCTTGATCAGTTCAGCGCGTCGGGTAACGAGAGTAGGCGCAGTGAATTCCGGAAATTTGGCTATCGAAAGTTTTTCGTTAAAATTTCTGATGGCATTCGGCTTGTTTACTATGCGAGCCCCTTGTTTTTCAGCCAGTTCCAGCAAATAAGTGCTGTAAATGTATTCCATATCAAACGGCGGGTCTTTGCGCATGAGTACCACACCGAAATGCTCAAGCGGCAATTTAAATGGCTCTTCCAAAGCGTACCAGAGAGCAGCATCTTGACTGAGAGAAAGTTTGCGGCAAAACCCCAATACATTGCCAGCCTGCAATACTACATCTTGCTGCTCCATGATGAACAACTCATGCCCACGAGAAGATGCTTCCTTCATCATGGCGAATGTGGAGTCCTTGTATGTTTTGATGTGCTCTATCGGGTCAAGAATGATGGCGATTTTCATAGATTCATACTTTATGGTTTGCTGGCGCGGACTCTTCTGAAGGCTCTGCGTTAAGTGGGTCTGTGCGTTCCAGTTCAATGGCTGCGGCCAGCGTTGCAAGCCTCCCTACTACACCGTAAGTATAAAAACGATTAGGAGCGCAGTCGGGGCTGGCGCTGCGGTCAGGCAGTGAACATGCGGTTTCAAAAGCCAGCGGCACGAAGTGCATGCCGGGTGCATTGAGATTTTCATCCTTGCCACGACTGGTATGTACACGATAAAAGCCACCAACCACAAAATGGTCAATCATATAGATCACGGGCTCTGCGATGGCCTCATTAATACTTTCAAAGGTATATACCCCTTCCTGAATAATGACTTCAGTGACAGGTTGCCCTTCTTTGACTACAGACATTTTGTTGCGCTGCTTGCGGTTCAGGCTTCTGACTTCGTCGGCATTTTTGACAGTCATGATACCCATGCCGTAAGTGCCTTGATCGGCCTTCACGATCACGAAAGGGTCTTCCTTGATGCCATATTCCTGGTATTTTTTACCGATATTCTGGAGCAATTCATCTACGTAGTTTGCCAGGCAATCTTCGCCTTTGCGTTCCTGAAAATTGATTTTTCCGCAGGTTTCAAAATAGGGGTTGATTAGCCAGGGATCAATTTTTACGATCTTGGCAAATTCATCGGCTACATAATTATAAGCAGCAAAGTGGGTTGATTTGTGGCGGGTAGACCATCCGGCATGAACAGGCGGGATCACTGGCTGTTCCAGGTTTTTCAATATGTCCGGAATACCCGCAGACAGATCATTGTTCAACAATATCGCACAGGGTTCGAAGTTATCCAGAGACAAGCGATTGTCCACCCGCTTGATCGGCTCCAGTGTGAGACACCGACCATCCGGTAATTCAATGTCAGTGGGAACGGTAATCTCAGGAATCAGTGTGCCAATGCGCACAGTGAGGCCAGCTTGTTGCAGGATGTATTGGATCGCAGCCACATTTTGCAGGTAAAACTGGTTGCGCGTGTGGTTTTCAGGAATTAACAGAAAGCGCTGGGCATCAGGACATATTTTCTCAACCGCCGTCATGGCTGCTTGCACGCAAAGGGGCAGAAAATCAGGGTTGAGATTGTTAAAACCACCCGGGAACAGGTTGGTATCTACCGGCGCCAGTTTAAAACCGCTGTTGCGTAAATCTACAGACGAATAAAAAGGCGTAGTGCGATCCTGCCATTGTGTGCGAAGCCAGTGCTCAATATTAGGCATCGCCTCCAGAATGTTTTTTTCGAGATCGAGTAGTGGCCCTGTCAGGGCGGTTGTTAAATGCGGAACCATTATTTTCTTCCGTATGATAAAGCTG
>JAYVLG010000078.1:0-19932 GCA_043759595.1 Sulfurirhabdus sp.
AGCACCTCCGGACCCTCGATTTTGAACTACGATCGTCTGAAGATGGCAGAACCCTGAACGATAGCGGGACATCGGAGCGATCGTCAGGTATCTAGAAAGGCGTATTGGCGATATCGACCCTTATGCGACCTTGAGCACCTTCTTTGCCACGGGCAGCTAAGCTGCTCAATAACGGTCATCCAATTCCGTTTAATTCTCCGTACCTCATTCCAGCCAAACTAGCTCTATTGATTTGCAGTACTATTACACAATATGCTGACAGAGTATTTAAAGTGAATTATGATAAATCAAACACTTAAAATAAAATCGCGGGCATCATTATTATCAATAGTACTGACCGGTGGGTCCGTATATTATTAAGTTAGGCATTTATTATCGTAGCATTTACGCCCGAAAGAAATTAACCATGGCCGATAAGCAAAACAATAAAAATGCAATCATTGAACTTCAACACATTGAGCTTGAGCTAAAAAACAATCGAACTCAACATCTCAGACACTTCGTTGACCAATACTATTGCTACAAAAACAATCACGTTAATAAAAATGGACGCGCCAAATGGGAAGGCATAGTTTGGAAAGATCTAGTTTCAGAAGAGGCTAGCAAAATTTCTGATCGAAAAAACGTCGTCAAAGAACACATAGTACCTCTGAAAGTTATAACGGAGATACTCGTCAATCACTCAAAAGAGAAAGCCTTTAACATCCAAACAATCTCAGAACTCCTTGATAGGTATGTAAGATTTGCAACCATCACAAAATGTGAAGACAAGCTCCTCAGAAATGCAAAGCTGATCAGCACAATGCCAAAAGAATTTTGGGTGGCAGGTCATTCACTGCATAACGACTTATTAGCGAGATACAAAAATGTCGGCATTACACTCGTCAATTCGGAAAATTAGCAGCATTCAAATCAGCCCACATGCTATGCCTAACCCGGCATTGGAGCGGGACCGGCCTTATCATGTTTTTTAAGTTATGTTATTATCATTAATATTTAGGGCTTCGTTCCACATCTGTGTGGCCGTCCCCTCAATTTTACGTTATGTTTCAAACAGCGCTGGATGTTCGTGCTCGGTGCACTTAAGGGGTAATGAATGAAGCTCGAAACATTTGACGATGTCTTGCGCTCGATTGAAGGCAACGACGACCGAGAGTTCCATCTTCTGCTGGGCAACGGGTTCAGTATGGCGTACGACCCAGCCATCTTCTCTTACAACGCACTTCACGATTTCATTTCAAACCTCAATGACAAGGATCTGTCGACGATCCTCGGAGTAATTGAAACTAAGAACTTTGAAGTTATCATGCAGCAGTTAGACAATTTTTCTGCTCTGATTGAAGCCCTTGGCGGAGACCCGGACCTGAAAGCGAAGGTAGATTCAGCCAGCGCCAAACTGAAGAAGAGCTTGCTTTACGCAGTTCAGTCACTTCATCCAGAGCATGTATTTACCGTTCCAGAGGAAGAGAGTGAGGCCTGCTCCCAATTCCTTAAGATTTTCTTGGATTCACACGGGAAGATTTTCTCAACAAACTATGATCTGTTGCTCTACTGGATTCTCATGCGCAACGACGTCATTGAGCATGGAGACGGATTCGGGAGAGAGCTTGAGAATCCGGCTGATCTTCCGCCACCAGAAGATCAACAATGGTCAGAGTTGAGATGGGGCAAGTACAAAAAAAAGCAAAACGTTTTCTATGTTCATGGCGCGCTCCCGTTTTTTGACACAGGGATTGACATTGTTAAAGAGGAATACGACCAGCGAAATTATCTTTTGGAAAAAATAGGCAACCGAATGGCTAAGGGTGAGTATCCAATTTTCGTTACCGCTGGAAATGGCGACGAAAAGCTAGCGCACATTATGCACAACCACTATCTATCCCATTGCTACGACAGCTTGACTGATATAACAGGCACATTGGTTACATTCGGTTTTAACTTTGGCCTACATGATGACCATATCATCGAGGCCATAAATCGAGCTGCAAAGTACGGCAAAAAGGATTTCCCAAAACTTGTCAGTGTTTATATCGGCGTCTATTCAGACGAAGACCGCCAACATATCGAGGAAATCAGGAGCAAGTTTATGTGCAAGGTCAGAATGTACGACGCCAAAACGGCCAACGTCTGGGGAAGAAACTGAAACATAACCCGGCAGTCAAGTGGGACTGCGCAAAAGCGCGCAGCCCCTTACTTTTACGTTGCAATACCAACTGGAACATGACAAGTGAACATCCTTTTTATTACCCTAATGGCTTTGTCATTCATAATCAGTGCCATTGCATCATATGAATTAAGAAAAATAACATGGGCCAGGATGATCCTGAGCTGCACCCTTCCTCCCATTTTTCTCAGCTTGATTTACACGCTGACTGCGGGAGGCATCAGTGGATTGTCTGTTCTTATATTTTTGCCGACAGTGGCCATATTTATAATTGTTTCATTACTTGGCGGTGCAACTGGTGCCGTTATAGGCGAAAAACGAAAAAAGGAGGGCCAATGAGCACAATTGCTAACCCATCGGTCGAGAGGGACGCTCCGCCAGCGGGGCGGGCTTCGCCCATTTTCGCCCCGCTCGCTCCGCGCTCCTCACCTTTACGTTGGGCCCAGATACCCAGAGGAACTACCAGATGATTTTCCGCATCATGGCTTTGCTCGCACTGTGCGCCATTTGTGGTTCAGCCATGGGCACAGAAAGCACAATCGAAGATGTTGCACTACATGATGGAAGGCATATCAAAGTTGAACGCACAGTTAAGAGACCAACCGAGTTTAAAATTCTTGATCCGTTCTTTGGGCTGCCGATCATGCCGCGTACTGAGACAGGCGGCCCTATATTCAGCCTTAAATTTAATCATCCAAATACACAGAAAACAATTACGTGGCAGGGAGAACAGTATTACACCCCAGTTCTTTTGGATATTGTAAATGGTGTTCCGTATCTGGTCATAAACGGCCAAATCTCCAAGCAAACAGAGGCAATTTATGGTTGCCCTGAGCTACCTTATTTTTACCTTAAATACGAGCCGGGGTTCTTCGGTAAATGGGTGCCCGTTCCTGCGGAGAAAGCACCCGATGTGCTTCGTATTTCCAATCTTTCCCAAGACAGTAGAAATGATGGTGGTTTTTTCCAGAAAATAATTCCGAGAACCTATGAAGAGTGGAATTACCAATTTAAAAATGAACATTTAAATGAAAGAAAAGTGTGGGATTGCCGCCCTCCCCGAAAACCACCACAGCAAGCAGCACTTCCAACAGCAATAGAAGGTATTCCTGAAATTCTCGAAACGACCAACTACACACCGGATCGCATAGCTATCGGAGAGGAGTGGACTGGTTTTGTTTTCGATTTAAAACGCGAGGGCGAATGCAAGAAACTATTCCGGCCAACTGATCCCAACGATTATATGCAAGGCCAGCGATTCGTCAAAGATAGTACGGGGGAAAAACCAGCACCTTATTCACCATCAGCGCAATTCAATATGGGAGTCCGTGTACTCTGTGATAAGTATGTCTGGTTTGTCACCCATCAGGAAGAGAGAGGGAAAATTGTTATCTCAAAATTCACGATCACTGGTGATCTTCTTTACCGCACTAGTTTCCGCAACCCTGATCCAATAGAGAGTTTCGTTGGCTACATCCGCATCCCGAGCTTGCGATCCGAAGAAGGCTATCTATATTTTGACTGGCTTGATTTTCGAAATAACGACCGTGAATGGCACATCAAGCGTTGGTTGAAGATGCGAATGAAGGAGCCCGATAAGCCCAACCCATCCATCAACTCGGACGCTACGCGATGAAGCCGCGCAGCGCCGGTTATGTCACACGTAGAAAATCCCAATACCTCTTTGTCTGATTGACCGCTTCTCGTCATATTTCTGCCGGTCGAACAAGGTGTGGCCACGGTCGCCTTATGGCACGCAGTAGCAGTTGATCAATGTAATTTTCCTGCCATAAAGCGGTCGTTCATAGTTGATTGAGTAAAAACTAGAGCGACAGTCCGTTAAGGCCGATTAGCAGGCCGACATCAGATTCCACCCGCCGGCAGCTTTATGATCAGTAAGCCGCAATTGTTCATTAAAACATCATCAGGCAGGTGTGGGTCGGGTACAGCTGTACGCCTTTCCATAAAGCTGACATACGCAAATAAATCGGAATCATTATTTGTCAATTACAATACCTATAAACTGGCTTGCAGCCTAGGCCTAACAGACTTTATTGTTTTAGATCACCTTCCCACCAACCAACCAAAATCTAGTAAAGCTCGATTTTATGAAAGAGAATGGCAATAAAAAAAACGGTTTACGAAAGAACAAATCAACGGTCACTGCACGAATATTGATAAATGTTGTTCTATTTTGATTCTTAATTGGGGCTGAGTCATTGTCGTCACTCACGAAAAAAGTGCAATGACCGTTGATGCATTGAAGGAGCAGTGTTAAATAAGCAAAATAAAGTGAGGCTTCAAATACATAATTGTGTCCATTTCTATGAAACCGCTGTGTGTTGCGTATTCAAGAAAAACTTATAAGTACATCGGGGTCTTCAACAAATGCAATCACGGTTGTGCCATGCTTCATCGGGCCAGCTTCCCGAGAAACCTTACCCCCCAGCTTCTTGACCTCTTCGCAGGCTTTATAAGCATCCGCCACTTCTATCGCAATATGGCCGAAAGCATTTCCCAGATCATACGCATGAGTATCCCAATTATGCGTCAGCTCAAGCACTGTATGGTCTGATTCATCCCCATATCCCACAAAAGCCAGGGTGAACTTTCCGTCAGGATAGTCTTTGCGCCGCAATTCTTTCATACCCAGCACGTTTGTATAAAAGGCTATGCTTTTGTCCAGATCGACTACCCGTAACATCGTATGTAACATTCTCATGGGATTTTCCTTTTAAACTTCGAATACATAGAACCTAACGACGCCAGAAAAATATTCACCGCAGAGGCGCGGAGGCGCAGAGGAAAAACATCGTTGTGCGATGCGGTATTGCTTTATTGACATGGGAGTTACCTCTGGCAGCGCTGTGTGAAAATACCAAAAGCCCTGCATTTCTCAGCGCCTCCGCGCCTCTGCGGTGAAAAAACAGTTTATATCAGGCTAACAATATCAACCAGAAAATCCGCTCAATCGCCAATATTCAGATTAAAACAATCCGTACACAGCACTTTGCGCTCTCAACGCCTGCCTTACCCGCTCATATTCGGGAAAAACACGCGCAACCGTTTGCCAGAATGCGGACGAATGGTTCATTTCAAAAAGATGCGCCAGCTCATGGGCCACAACATAATCAATCTGTTCCAGGGGGGCTTTAATCAGACGCCAGTTCAACCGGATTTCGCCTCGTGCATTGCAGCTCCCCCAGCGAGTTTTAGCATTGGATAACCGTATCTTAGGCATTGGCACGTCAAGACGCAGCGCATACTCGGCTACCCGTTCATTCAAGCATGCCAGAGCCTGCCGACGATACCACTTCAACACTTCGGTTTCTATCTGGCTGGTATCGTGCTCATCTGTCAGCCATAACGATAAATTATCGCCATCCAGAGCCACCTTGCTCCGTCGTACGCCATTTTGCAAACACAAATACAATTCGCTGCCTAAATAGGGAATGGTGACGCCATGGCACCATTGCATTGCCGGTGGGCGTCTGGACTGAAACTCTTCCAGCTTTTGTATCACCCAGCTGGATTTTTGCATTAAATAGGTATTCAGCCATTGCTCTGAAACACGCCATGGCATGTTCACTGTCAGCCCTTTATCATCAATGCGCAAGCCCACGGTTTTTCTCTTGGCACTGCGTTTCAGGGTATAAGGTACTGCCTGACCCTGTAAGTGGATGCAACAGGCTTCTATTGCGTTTTTTCTGGAAAACCAACCCATGGCAGTTATTCCTCTGTCCGGCTCCCGATACGAACCATCTCTGATTCAATCCATTCTTCAACCTGCTGGTTCAGCTCGGATGTTTTAATCCTGGTTGTATCGATCACCTTGCCGATGCTCACGGTAATCGTACCGGGATAACGCAAGAAAGCATTTTTACCCCAGTATTCTCCGGCATTATGCGCCACAGGCAATACAGGCGCGCCAGTATGCGTTGCCAGCCATGCTCCGCCAATCCCGTACTTTCCTTTTTCACCTGGTTTTACGCGGGTTCCTTCGGGAAACACGACTACCCAGAATCCTAATGCCAGCCGCTGTTTTCCCTGGTCGACAATTTGCTTGAGCGCTTCTTTGCCAGCAGCGCGATCAATAGCAATGGGACTGGTCATGGCAAGCCCCCAGCCAAAAAAAGGAATGCGCAACAGCTCCCGCTTCAGCACCCAGACCAGTGGCGGAAAAATAAGCTGAAATGCCATGGTTTCCCAGGCAGATTGATGTTTAGACAGAACTATCGTGGGGGTGTCGGGTATATTTTCCGCACCAATTATCTTGTATTTAAGGCCACAAATGACACGAACCAGAAACAGATTTAAACGCGCCCAATAGGAAATAATCCGGTAGCGGGTAATGGGATGAAACGGAAAAGTCAGGATGGAAATAATCGAATAAACCGGCGTGATAACAAACACGCACAAGGCATAAATGAAAGAACGCAGCCAAATCATGATGCTTGAGAGAGCAGGTGTTTTACCGCTGCAGCTAAATCATCAAAAACGGGTGTATTTTCTGGCAAACCACCTGCAGCAAGGGTTTTTTCGCCTTTTCCGGTTTTCACCAAAATCGGTTGCGCACCCATGGCAGCTGCCGCCTGCAAATCACGCAAAGAGTCCCCTATAGCAGGCACACCTTCCAGCCCCATATTGAAGCGCTTGGCGATTTCCTCAAACATACCGGGACTGGGCTTGCGACAGGCACATTTGGAATCTGCCGCATGAGGGCAATAAAACAGCGCATCAATCCTGCCGCCATGCTGGCCCAGCAGCTTGTGCATTTTGTCATGAATGGCATTCAGCATTGCCATATCAAACAAACCACGCCCTACGCCCGACTGGTTTGTGGCCAATACCACGCGATATCCTGCCTGATTCAGACGTGCAATCGCTTCCAGACTTCCAGGAATAGGCTTCCATTCATCAGGGGTTTTGATGAAATGATCGCTGTCGTAATTGATCACGCCGTCGCGATCCAGAATGACTAATTTCGTGGGCATGTGCGTTTTATCCTGCCAGTTTTGAAATATCCGCTACCTGATTCATAAGGGTACCCAGTTCGTTCAACAACGTTAGACGGTTGTTGCGAATCAAAGGTTCATCCGCCATCACCATGACTTCATTGAAGAAGGTATCTACTTCAGACCGCACGCCGGCAAGCACACTCAAGGCATCCGTATAGTCCCGATTTTGCATGCAAGAACTCACAGCCGGTTTTACGCGGTTTACTGCTTCGAACAGGGCTCTTTCGGCTGATTCCTGGAGCAGAGCAATATCTACTTCGCCACTTGGCACTTCTGTCTTTTTCAAGATATTCTGTATGCGCTTGTTTGCAGCAGCCAAGGATTCCGATTCCGGCAATTTGCGGAAAGCCTGCACCGCTTTCAACCGTGGCATCACCAAGTCAATTCGGGTTGGGCGCTGGCTCACCACGGACTCAATCTCGTCAACTGTGAACCCTTCTTCAGCTTGTGCATCGTTCTTCGCCAATTCGCGCAGATAATGCTTCAAACGCTCCAGCATAAAGCCATGCACATCCGTCGCGACACTGTCCGCCAGCACTTCACCGGCAAATTGTGATTTAGCCAATTGCAACAGGTCCAGCAGATCCAGCGGCAATGCCATTTCTGCCAGTATGCGCAACACGCCTAACGCGTGGCGGCGCAAGCCGAAGGGATCTTTATCACCCGTAGGGATCAGGCCGACACCGTAAATTCCCACCAGCGTATCCAGCTTATCCGCCAGCGCGACACAAGCACCAATATTTTCCTGAGGTAGAGAGTCTCCGGCAAAACGCGGGTGGTAATGGGCTTCAATACTTTGCGCCACCACTTCCGGCTCGCCATCATTGCGCGCGTAATATTGCCCCATCAGGCCTTGCAGTTCGGGAAACTCACCCACCATATCAGCCAGCAAATCACCTTTGCACAAATAAGCTGCGCGCTCTGCGTGTTCAGCTTGCGCCCCCAGTTTACGGGCAATTTCCCCTGCCAGTTTTCGCAGACGATGCACACGGTCTAACTGGCTACCCAGCTTGTTGTGGTACACCACATTTTCCAATTTTGGCACACGGTCTTCAAGACGGATTTTACGGTCCTGATCGTAGAAAAACTTGGCATCGGAGAGGCGTGCGCGCAGTACGCGCTCATTCCCATGAATGATATGTTGCGGATCAGGCGTTTCAAGATTACTCACCACCAGAAAGCGCGGTAACAACGTACCTTTGGCATCCACCAGCGGAAAGTATTTCTGATGCTGCTTCATGGAAATAATCAGGCACTCTTGTGGCACGCTCAGGAAATCCTGACTGAATTCACCGGCATACACCACAGGAAATTCAACCAGCGCGGTGACTTCATTCAGCAGCGCTTCGTCCCATACCACATGACCTTCACCCGCCTGCGCCTGCAACTTTTCACGAATCAGCGCCTTGCGCTGTTCAAAATCGGCGATCACCTTGCCGCGAGTAGCCAGTGTGGATTCATATTCAGCGGCATTTTGCAGGGTGATTTCGCCTTCACCTAAAAAGCGATGGCCTCGGGTAAGCCTGCTGCTTTTCAGCCCGAGTACATCACCCGGCACCACTTCATTCCCATGCAGCATGATCAGGCCATGCACAGGACGCACAAATTCAATATCACTGTCACCCCAATGCATCATTTTGGCAACGGGTAACTTTTTAAGCGCGGCCTGAACCTTGCCTTCCAGACTGGCAGCCAGCAGATTGCCAGTCACCATACCCCAATACGCAAAGGCTTCGTTCTTGCCATCCTGAATCCGCTCCAGCGCATCAATCGCCACACCCTGCTTCTTCGCAAAGCCCATCAATGCCTGCGTTGGATTGCCTTCTGCATCCAGACCCGCTTTCACCGAAGGCCCTTTGAAAACCACCTCCTGATCCGGGGCTTTACCTGCGACTTTACTCACCGCAACCGCAAGACGTCTGGGCGTGGCATAAGCTGTAACAACGCTGTCCGGAGCCAAAAAACCTTCTTCGCGCAATCCCTCTGAAACCGTCTGGGCAAAAACCTGCGACAGGTTTTGCAAAGATTTAGGGGGCAGCTCTTCGGTCAGGAGTTCGATCAATAAAGTGTCTGACATATTCCGTTACTTCTTGTTTAACATCGGGAAGCCAAGCGCTTCACGAGAATCATAATAAGCCTGAGCCACTTTTCTCGACAACACACGCACACGACCAATATAGGCGGCACGTTCAGTCACGGAAATGGCACCACGAGCATCCAGCAGATTGAAAGTGTGCGAACACTTCATCACCATCTCGAACCCAGGCAATGGCAGGTTCGCTTCCATCAGGCGTTTGGCTTCGGATTCGAACATATTGAACTGGTCAAACAACCAGTTTACATTGCTATGCTCGAAGTTATAACGGGATTGCTCCACTTCGTTCTGGTGATAAACATCGCCGTAAGTCACCCCATCCGTCCAGGTCAGGTCGAACACATTTTCCACGCCTTGCAGGTACATGGCCAACCGCTCCAGGCCATAGGTGATTTCACCCAGCACCGGCTTGCACTTCAAACCACCCACTTCCTGGAAATAAGTGAACTGCGTTACCTCCATCCCATTCAGCCAGACTTCCCACCCCAGACCCCAGGCACCCAAAGAAGGCGATTCCCAGTCATCTTCCACAAAACGGATATCATGCACACTAGTATCCACACCCAGCGCACGCAGGGACTCCAGATACAAATCCTGAATGTTAGCGGGAGAAGGTTTCAGCACCACCTGAAACTGGTAGTAATGCTGCAAACGGTTAGGGTTTTCACCATAGCGGCCATCCTTAGGCCGGCGAGAAGGCTGCACATAAGCAGCTTTCCAAGGCTCCGGGCCAAGCGAACGCAAAAAAGTGGCCGTATGAAACGTCCCTGCGCCCATTTCCATATCATAAGGCTGGAGCAACACGCACCCCTGTTTCGCCCAGTAATTTTGAAGGGTCAATATAATTTCTTGAAAGGTCAACATGTGAAGGACCGAATAAACAAGCTAAAGGGCCTGATTCTACTTCTTTTTAGCTTGCCAAGAAAGACCGGAAGTAGATAAAGGGTAAAATCGCAATTATTGAATACCTGAGGTCGGGGGTAGCCCGACGGCTAGTATCTTTCTTTTGTATGCCCAAAAGAAAGGCACCAATGAAAATGAAGTTTGCGAGCTTTCGCCTTTCGGCGAAATGCCTGCTTACCCCATTTCAGTGAAGGCTAACCTTTAGGTTATGCCGGAGCTAAAAAGGCACCCTATTGCATCGCCCTTCGGGTTCCCTCGGTTTGGATTTTGAACCGGGCGGCCGAGTAAACTCGCACGTGCACGTGCTCAGACATACTTGCCTTTTCCCCGCTTCAAAAACCAAACCGAGGCGATTCAACAAAGGGAATTTGGGCTGGCAAAGCCAGCATCAGAACGCGCTATGCGCGTGCACTTTTTGACGTACCTCCCATCTGCGCCGCTGAGGGTTGCCGGAAAAATCGGGATGAAGGCAGCGCATGTCTGAGCACGTGGACGCAAAGCGGATCGTGCGAGTTCGCGTTGCCGCCCGATTTAGCAGGTAACTCTCAGGTATCCCGAAGGGACGGCGCAGTTGGGTTCGCCTTCTTTTGGTTACTTTGCTTGGTGAAGCAAGAAAAGTGACTAGCCGCCGGGCTACCCCCGGCAAGCCAACTCAATAAGACTTAATTTAATATACATACAAAACCAAACACCATCATTAAATTGAGCGAAAGCAAACTCGCAAATATCCGGTGCAATGCACTTCGCTTATTGCACATTACGCCTTACGCGAGTTTCTTTTTAGCCAGCCAAGAAAGACCGGGGACAGATAAAGGCACAATTCAGCCTACAATAATCACGATCCTTTAAAAATCGAGATTCCGGATTTTACTGTGGGTGACTTTTAAGTCCTCCAACGGTCAATTTCATCCATTAATTGTGGGTGGTCGGTTCCGATGATTAAATTTGCTCACGTTTGCATGCGGTAGTACCGTGCCCAATAAGCGACCTTCAAGACTTTTTCAGAAAGCGGGCGCTCGCCGTTAAATTTAGTAAAATCTTGTCGGAATATTTTACAGTTTTTAGATTTGTGCTTTTTATCTACCGATGAAGAATCAATCCACATCAGCTTTTCAGTCTTTATATACCAGCTTGGCATGAAACTTGCTTTTACTTTAAAAAAATAGTTTCAAGCTGCCTATTCAACTAAAAACGAAGAGTGGCGGCGACAAGTAAAATAACTAAAACTGGAGGAACCTTGAATAAAATCACCTTGACCGCTGTCTGCGCAATCTTTACATCGTGCATTATCAATAATGCTCATGCTGAAAATAAATATTGGATAGGAGGAAGTGGTAATTTTGATACTGCTTCCAACTGGTCCTCAGCCGGTCAGCCAATAAACGGGGATGCAGTTATTTTTAGGCAATCAGATAGCCTAAATCGCACTATCAATTATGTAAACACTCCCAATCTATCCATAGTTGGGATGGAGATAAATTCAACTGGCACTGGCATCACAACCTTTCAGCAAGCCCAAGATGCTCTTACCTCCGGCAGTGTGTCCATTGGACAGACAGGAAAAGGCATTTTTACTCAAAGCGGGGGCACACACACTATCAATTTAGATTTGGGCATAGGAGGAATTGCAAGCACTGGTGGCACTTATAACTTAAGCGGGGGCGCGTTATCTTCTTCTAGTCAATACATCGCTACAAAGGGGAAATTCAATCAAAGCGGCGGTACCAATTCGAACCAATTTTTAACCATTGGTGGGGGAGGGGGGTACACGCTGACTGCGGGTAGCCTGTCCACATCCTTTGATGCACAAATTGGTGGTAATTCTGCGGGCATTTTTTCACAAAGTGGTGGAACAAACACTGTATCTAGATTTTTATATTTGGGTAGTTATTCTTCGGATGGCACGTACAATTTGAGTGGCACAGGTGTGCTATCTGCTTGGTCTGAACTCTTCGGGGGAGCTGGCCCAGGACATTTTGTCGTTTTCAATCAAAGCGGGGGAACAAACAACTTTGGCAGCAATTTAGGGATCGGCGGTTCTGCAGCTGCCTATGGCCTACCTGCTAGTACCGGTACTTATAATTTGTCTAGTGGCAGTTTGATTTCCACCTACACTGGGGGAAGTCTTGGTGTTGGTTACAATGGCACATTCAACCAAACCGGGGGTTATGTCATTACTCCAGCACTGTCCATAGGTAATGGCGGCCAATATCTCTTAAAGAATGGCTCGCTTACAGCCACCTATACAACTCTAAGCGGGGGGAATTTTGTGCAAGCTGGAGGTTCCCATACAACTTCCCTTTACATGGAAGGTGGAACATATACTTTAAGCAATGGGCAACTTACTACTATTAATGGTCAAATTGGGGTGTATGGCAACGCCATATTTAACCAAACGAATGGAACTCATCAAGTAACTAATAATCTGCAAATTGCCAGCGGGGGAACATATAACCTAACTGGCGGTACGTTTAGTGCGGCTGCATTAGACAATGGTGGCGTATTGAATTACTTAGGAGGAAATTTGATTGCCAATATTACCAACAATAGTAATTTACTAATATCAGGGGGTGGCGTACGCGTCCTAAGTGGGGGCTTAGTTAATAATGGCGTCACAACCGTCGCACAAAATACAACTGCAACGTATGCTGGAGCTGTGAGCGGAGGTGGTTCTTTTGTGGGTGGTGGAGTGAACATATTTCAGGGAACTTTTGCCCCGGGTAGCGATTCTGTTTACTACACGTATGATCCGGTTAAAGGCATTACGGCCGTAAATTATCACATGATGGGTTCAGTTTCGATTAGTGGAAATACGATCTTTGAAAGTTCTAACTTGATGAATGTACACCTAGGAAATATCTTTGGCCCAGCAACCAGCGACCAAGTAAACATTTTTGGTGATGCAACTTTGGGTGGAACCTTGTCACTGTCTTTGTTTGACGGTTATACTCCTCAAATTGGTGATAATTTTAACATATTATCAGCTACTCATTTGAGTGGAAGTTTCTCAGATTTTATTGCCCCAACATATTCTGATAGGGTTATAAACCTTGTTTACGGGGATAATTTTGTTCGCTTAGAAACGACGGCCGTGCCGCTACCATCAGCTGTTTGGTTATTGAGCTCTGGCTTTATGGGTTTAATAGGATTTACTTGCAAACGCAAAGCAGTTTAATAGCTACTTCGCTTGCGAGCACGGAGGCCAAAAGACCGCCTTTTTATTTCTGGATTCATTTATTGAATGTCTTCTTTTAGCTGTCGTGAAAGACTGTATCGGATCGATAACACCAGTACGCCTTTCAAATTTGCCGATGTTGGGACTTGGTTGCGGGGATGCTGTCATATATATCGACCACACACAGAAAAACCCGGAACCCCTAAAAATATACATACTGCCACCGGAATGCCAATCACGTCGACAATCAAGCAAGGTAAGAATCGCAGTCTCTTACATACGGCGCAACGCACGTGACCTTTGACTTACCCCCCATCTGCGCCGCTGAGCGTTGCCGGAAAAATCGGGATGAAGGCAGCGCATGTCTGAGCACGTGGACGCGCAGCGGATCGTGCGAGTTCGCGCTGCCGCCCGATTTATCCGGCAACGCTCAGGCATCCCGAAGGGACGGCGCAGTTGGGTTCGCCTTCTTTTGGTTACTTTGCTTGGCGAAGCAAGAAAAGTAACTAGCCGCCGGGCTACCCCCGGCAAGTCAATTCAACGCAACTTTACTTATCGCAAAAATCCGATGCAAAGCACTTCGTTCATTGCACCCTGCAGCTGGCTTGCCCAGATTCAATCATCCGAAGCTTTTTAATACGAGGTAATTTTTTGATTTGCGCTTCGCGCTTGCTTGCACTACTACGATCACCATGAGGTTCAGAATAAACCAACTGCACAGGCAACCGACATCGGGTATATTTAGAAGCCGTTCCATTATTATGGGCCGCCATACGCTTATCCAGATCATTAGTAATACCGGTATAAAACGTATCATCGGCACATCGCACCAGATAACAAAACCAGTCACTTTTCATTATTTATTACGTAATCCACACATACCCAGACCAATTTTATAATTACGTCACTTTCTTCTGCCTGCCAAAACCGATAGCAGGCATGATCATGCCTGCCATCATCAACAATACAACCCAGTTACCCCATTTAATATAAGGCGTTTCACCCACAAACCCCTGCACACGCCCATTCAGCATCCCCTCCACAAACTCCGGCAATCGCTGCTCTACCACGCCCCGTTCATTAACAATCGCCGTAACGCCGGTATTGGTAGCACGCAACATATAGCGCCCGGTTTCCAGCGCCCGCATCTGGGAAATTTGCAGATGCTGATGAGGTGCGACAGAATCCCCGAACCAGGCATCATTACTGACATTCACCAGCATGGTGGCGGCCGGAAGCTGACGAATGATCTCTTCTCCAAACACATCTTCATAGCAAACATTCACGGCCACTCGTTGCCCGGCCACATTCATCGGCTGCTGAAATTTATCCCCCCGTGAAAAATCCGTCAGGGGAATGTGCAGGCTATCAATGATCCAGCCGAAAAACCATTTCAGCGGCACATACTCTCCGAATGGCACCAAGTGGGACTTGCGATAGGTCTGGGTTTTTGCACTACCAAAGCTTAAAACGCTATTGTAGTAAGCTTCGCGCTTATCCCCTTCATATTCCGGCAATCCGATTAACAGATCGCCTTTATTTGCGCTTGCATGTTCGGCCAGTTCATCCAGATAGCTGCGTGGCACATTGTGGTAAAACAAGGGTAGTGCGGTTTCCGGCAGGATGATCAGACGACTGTTACTGGAGAGCACCATATTTCGGTAGCTGTTTAATGTGCTGATGGTACGATCTTCGCGCCATTTCAAATCCTGGGAGATATTGCCCTGGAGCAGACTGACGCTAACCGGTTCACCTACCGGCTGAGTCCAGACAACTTGCTTCAACGCAAATCCGCCCCCCCACAAGGTTATCAGCAACACCGCCCAAAGCGCCCTGCTGCGATGCCCAGCCGATGTTTTACCTGAGAGAACACACACCAGTAAACCAGCGCTCACTGCTGTTAACAGCGAGACACCATAGACACCCAGCACCGGTGCAAAACCGGCAAGCGGACTATAGGGTGCCTGCGCATAGCCCATAGCCAACCAGGGGAAACCAGTAAATATCCAGCCGCGCATCCACTCCATCGCCACCCACAATGCCGGGAGCAACAGCGTGGCTTTGATGATCCATTTGGTGCGGCTCATGTATTGCAAGAAACCCACTGCGGCCGGGAACAACGACAGAAACAGGCAAAAAAGGAAGGTGGCTGCGGCTGCGAGGGGAGCAGGCATGGCGCCATAATCGTGCAGGCTGACATAAACCCAGCTCACCCCTGCACCAAAAAACCCCAGTCCGAATACAAAACCAACCAGTGTGGCGGCAAAGCGTCCCGGGCTATGCTTCCATAGCCAGAACAAGCCTGCCAGACTCAGGACAGGAAAGGGAAAAAGATAGAAAGGGGCAAAACCAGCTACACCAAGCACGCCCAGCAGAAGGGCAAAAGGCAGCTTTCTCGACAAGAGATAGAGATGCGGGGTCAACGCTAAGCCTGGGGAATCACGCTGGCTATTTTTTCGACAAGCAAGGTATGCAGCCTGCGGCTATCTGCTCGCAATACCTGAAAGGAGAGATTATCGATGACAACCTCTTCGCCCCGTTTGGGCAAATGACCGAATTTATTAATGATGAGTCCACCCACGGTATCAAAATCTTCATCACTAAACGATGTGCCGAAGGTCTCGTTGAAATCGATGATTTCAGTCAGAGCCTTCACACGGTAACGACCGCTGCGATCAAGAATAATATTATCTTCGGCTTCATCGAAATCGTACTCGTCTTCGATTTCACCAACAATCTGCTCCAGCACATCTTCAATGGTCAACAGACCCGCTACACCACCATATTCATCCACCACGATGGCAATATGATTGCGATTGCTGCGAAACTCTTTCAGCAGCACATTCAGCCGTTTTGATTCTGGAATAAATACTGCCGGACGCAGCATATCCCGCACATTGAACTCTTCCCCTGCGTAGTAGCGCAACATATCTTTTGCCAGCAGGATACCGATTACATCATCTTTGTTTTCATCCACCACCGGGAAGCGGGAATGCGCTTTTTCAACCAGGAACGGTATAAATTTCTCTACCGGGTCATTGATATCAATCACATCCATTTGCGAACGGGGAATCATGATTTCCCGCGCTTGCATTTCTGAAACTTGTAGCACACCTTCAATCATGCTGAGTGCATCGGCATCCAGCAAACTCCGCTCATAAGCAGAATGTAACAACTCGACCAACTGTTCACGATCTTCTGGTTCACGCATCAGCAATGCGCCTAAACGCTCTAGCCAACTCGGTTTATCAGGTTCTTCCATGGTTTTCAAACAACTCTTTGGTAATAGGTAATGATTGCTGAGTAACAACGCCAGAAGCGCCTCACTCAGCAATCATTACCGATCACTTTTCTGACCCGTACGGGTCAACATACCCTAATTTTACGATAATTTCAGATTCCAGGGCTTCCATCTCTTCGGCCTCGGCTTCATCCTCATGATCGTAACCTTGCAAATGCAACACACCATGCACAATCAAATGGGCATAGTGAGCTTCGATGCTGATGCCTTGCTCGCTTGCTTCCCTAGCCACTACTGGCGCGCACAGCACCAGATCACCTGAAAGCGGCAATTCTGCAGGCAAGTCCTCGTCATCGTAGACAAATGTCAGCACATTGGTCGCATAATCCTTGCCGCGATATTCCCGGTTCAGTTCATGCCCTTCTGCTTCATCCACTAACCGCACTGTCATGTCCGCATCACGCTTCAGGGCAGATTTAACCCATTTACGGATCTGCGGGCGGCCAGGTGCATCTTCTGGTTGCGCTGCATACTGCACGGACAGTTTCAGCTTATTATTTGGCGCTTTCTTGCGACCGGCGCTCATAGGCATTCACAATTTTTTGTACCAGCGGGTGACGCACCACATCTTCAGATTTAAAGTAAGTAAAGGCGATACCGCTGACATTTTCAAGTACTTCCTGCGCATCTACCAGCCCGCTTTTCTGCCCGCGTGCCAGATCAACCTGAGTCACATCGCCAGTGACCACAGCTTTCGTACCAAAACCAATACGCGTCAGAAACATTTTCATCTGCTCGGCGGTGGTATTTTGTGCTTCGTCCAGAATAATAAATGAGTGGTTCAAGGTACGGCCCCGCATATAAGCTAATGGCGCAATTTCAATGGCGGAGCGCTCAAACAACTTACCTACTTTTTCAAATCCCATCAGATCATATAAAGCATCATAGAGCGGTCGCAGGTAAGGGTCTACTTTCTGGCTCAGATCACCGGGCAAAAATCCCAGCTTTTCACCCGCTTCCACCGCCGGGCGCACCAGCACAATCCGTTTTACCAAATCCCGTTCCAGCGCATCCACCGCGCTGGCTACCGCCAGATAGGTTTTGCCTGTGCCGGCAGGCCCAATTCCAAAAGTAATATCGTGCGCCTGAATTTGCTGCAAATACTGGGTCTGACGCGGCGTTCTGCCGTGCAAATCCGTGCGCCGTGTCATCAGCACGGGTATAGCGCCTGCGGTGGATTCCTCGGGATTAAGGGCCGCCTCTACCAAGCCCAGTTGAACATCTTCAATATCCAGTTCATTCTCTGCCTGATCATAAAAGCGTTGCAACAGTTTTGCCGCTATTTCAGTCTGCCGGGGTTTACCTTTCAAGGTGAATTTCTCACCACGACGCGCAATAGTGACATCCAGAGCTGTCTCGATTTGCCGCAAATTTTCGTCCAGCACACCGCAAAGATTGGCAAGACGTGCATTATCAACCGGAGAAAATGAAATATTCATGATAAAGCTAACGCTGCAACCACTTCACCACGCAAAGTGTAGTGCAGGGATCCAGTAATGGTGACATCGGCAAACCCGCCAATCAGGCGCGGATTACCCGGAAAATTAACCACACGATTATTTTCAGTCCGGCCAGTGAGTTCCTGCTCGTCTTTTTTAGACACCCCTTCTACCAATACACGCTGAACACTCCCGACCATCGCCAGGCTTACATTCTGGGTCTGCTCTGCAATCAGGATTTGTAATCGCTTCAGGCGCGCCTGTTTCACTTCATGCGGCACTTCATCCACAAAATCTGCTGCTGGCGTGCCGGGACGCGGGCTGTATATAAAACTGAAGCTGTTATCAAACCCTACTTCTTCCACCAGCTTCATGGTGCCTTCAAAATCCTCATCGGATTCACCGGGAAAACCGACAATAAAGTCAGAAGAGATGGTCATGCCCGGCCTGAGCTGGCGCAAGCGCCGCACAATGGATTTAAATTCAAGCACGGTATAACCGCGTTTCATGGCTGCCAGCACCCTGTCTGAACCACATTGAACTGGCAGATGAAGATTACTGACCAGTTTGGGCAGTTTGCCATAGACATCAACCAAAGACTGATTAAACTCTTTGGGATGGGAGGTAGTAAACCGGATGCGTTCAATTCCCGGAATTTCTGACACGTATTCCAGCAATAACGAAAATTCGGCGATTTCGCCATCATGCATCGCGCCACGGTAAGCGTTTACATTCTGCCCCAGCAATGTCACATCTTTAACCCCCTGCTCGGCCAGTTGTGCCACTTCAGTCAGCACATCATCAAACGGCCGGGAAACCTCTTCACCCCGCGTGTAAGGCACCACGCAGAATGTGCAGTATTTACTGCACCCTTCCATAATGGACACAAACGCGGTGGAACCTTCTACACGTGCAGGGGGGATATGATCAAACTTCTCAATTTCAGGGAAGGAAATATCTACCTGTGAGCGACCGGAACTTCGGCGTGCTTCCATGAGTTGCGGAAGACGGTGCAGGGTTTGCGGACCGAATACCACATCCACATAAGGCGCTCTGGAAATAATAACGGCCCCTTCCTGGCTGGCCACACAACCGCCTACGCCAATAATCAGAGCCGGATTATCCTTCTTCAGCTCGCGCCATCGCCCTAATTGATGGAACACTTTTTCCTGCGCTTTTTCCCGAACCGAGCAGGTATTTAGCAGCAATACATCCGCTTCTTCCTGCACGTCGGTACGTTCCATGCCTTCGCAAGCATGTAGCACATCCGCCATCTTGTCCGAGTCGTACTCGTTCATCTGACAGCCGAAAGTTTTGATAAATACTTTTTTAACCACGCTAATTGGGTAGATCGATTATTTCGAGCTCACTTCTTCATCTGGCGTCATGATCCAGACCTTGGAAAGCTCACCCTGAGGATTTAACTGATAAAAAATCCGGACGGATTGAGGAATAGAACCGGGAAGAACAGAACGATTGTTCTGGTCGAAAACACGGGAACCAGGAGACAGCTTATACACTGTTCCATCCACATTAACCTGAGGATACTGAACCGCGCGTATCATGCCAGTTTTGACATCTTGCGGCAATAATCTGCCTGCAATTGCCATTTGTGCGAAAGCCACACTGAACAAAACGAGCATTAAAATAGATTTAAACATGGTTCCATCATAGCACAGAGCATTGCCGCAACCAATTGATATGAAAACACTAGGTAGTTCTCATCCGGAAACGCTGTAACTCCCTCTCCCCTTGTGGGAGAGGGTTGGGGAGAGGGGTTAAATTTCAAGGCATTACCACCCTCTCCCTAGCCCTCCCCCATCAAGGGGGAGGGGAA
>JAYVLG010000079.1:0-11196 GCA_043759595.1 Sulfurirhabdus sp.
GGTAGGCGAATGGCGGCGGCTGCAGGCCGCAGCGCGCCCTTCGCTGAAGCAGTTGCTGATGGCCGACGCGGGCCGCGCGGATGTGCTGTTGCCCAGCCGGGGCCAGGCCCGGCGCCGCGCCCCCGTTGCAGTGCGGTAGCCGGCGATGGTCTTGCTTGACACCCAAGCCGCACGGTGGCGTGCTGGCCTGGTTCGCCGGGCTGGAAGACACGCAGCTGGTCCTGTCTGCGGTGACCATAGGCGAAATACAGGCCGGCATCGAGTTGACCCGTAAACAAGACGCGGGCAAGGCCGAAGAGATCGAAACCTGGCTGGCGGCAGTAGCCATGGCCTGCAACGTGCTGCCGATGAATGCGCAGGCGTTCAGGGCCTGGGCACGGTTGATGCACCGCAGGTCAGACACCTTGTTTGAGGACGCCATGATTGCGGCCACCGCCCAGATCCACAGCCCGACGGTGGTGACCCGCAACGTGGCCGACTTCAAGGCCTTCGGCGTGCCGCTGCTGAACCCGTTCGAGGCCTAGACCCGACTGCGCCTGGATGCCGTACTTTTCGGCCTCGCCCAGAGCCGCCGTGTAAGGCCGACCCCAACGAGCACACCTCACACCCGCAAGCAAGGGGGGCGGGCCGCTGAGCGCCCTCACGGTGCGGCCGCAGGCACCTATGATTTCCCCTTTGCTGGGGTCTTCCCGTATGCCGCCTTGGCACCGGCCTTGCTGGCGTTTCTCACTAGCCGACACCCATTCCGTAAGTCCAGCTAAACCGCAACTGATTGACTAAGACGAAATGTCAGAGCACACGAATTCCGACACTTTATTTTGGACTTTCCACCAGCAGGCACCGCAGACTCCGCTGGCAAAGGTTTCAGTCCGCGCTCAGAAAAATATACCTTCTGCCGGTGCTAAATTCCACCAAACCAGTCTGGTTGACTCAATTTGGCCCAACGTTAAACCAAGAAATTAGAAACCCACCTGCGTCATGAGTTTGAGAACAAGAATCATGAAAGGAACAGGCGCAAACCTTTATGGACAGGGTTTGAATATATTCATTCAGCTCCTATCGTTTCCAATTTTTCTCCACGCATGGACAGCAGAGCAATACGGAATATGGCTCATCCTGACTGCATTTCCAGCATACATTGCGATGGCTGACTTTGGTGCAGTCAGCGTTGTAGCCAACGAAATGACTTCACTCGCAGCCCAAAATCGATGGAAAGACGCGCAAAGGATTTTTCAAAATGGGCTACTGATAGTTGCTGCCGCAAGCATCATAACCTTATTCATAGTTTGCGTTATTCTCCTCCTCCCAGGTGTGATCATTCCATATGCCACATCGAATACCGCAGCAGTTATCTTCCTCACAATCACAGCAGCGATAAATATCTTTTCAGGACTTTTTGAGGCAATTTATCGTTGCTCGGGCCATTATGCCAGAGGAATATATATAATTAGCTCCGCAAGATTGATTGAATGGCTAGGGGCAATAGCTTCACTGCTGCTACTCTCATCAATTGAAGCCGTTGCCGCCGGCGCATTAGCTGGTAGATTAATTGCGACTCTGTTAATATATCTGGACACAAGGGAAAGGTGCCCACGCATCCACTGGCTCCTCGGATGGACGACTGCGAATGAATTAAAAAGCACCATCGCACCAGCGCTGGCATTTATGGCGTTCCCTGTAGGAAACGCTATAAACATTCAGGGAATGATCATTGTCGTCGGATCAGTCCTTGGTCCGATGGCAGTAACAACATTTACTGCCTATCGGACTATATCAAGAGTTGTAGTACAAGTAGTCGCCTCAATGAGCCATACCCTAAGCCCAGAATTTGCAACACTACTCGGCAAAAAACAATACCAAGAACTTTCCAAACTCTACAAAAGCGCGTTCAAAGCTGGCCTAGGATTGGCGCTAATAGCCTCGGTCTTCATGATGCTTCTATCGCCATGGTTTTTGAGGGTTTGGACCGCGGGTCAAATTGGTTTTGACTTTGCTTTGATGTTGCCAATGGTAGGAGCAACACTCTTAGCTGGAACGGGGCATGTGCCAAGGACACTACTTTTGTCAACAAATAATCATATAGGCTTGGCAGGAAGCTATCTCTTAATATCCATTACAGCCATTTTCGTCTCGGGACTTCTGCAACACTCATTGCAACTCGCCGGCGCCACCCTTACATTACTACTGCTCGAAATGACATTTCTTGGCATCAGCCTATTCTTGGCCAAACGAATGCTTTCAATGCATTCGGCAGTATAGAGAATTAGTTATGAAAGTAACAGTCGCCCAATTGGGCGCCAGAATGCATTACGCAGTACCCAGAATTCTGCACAATCAGAAATTGCTGGAAAGGCTATTCACGGACATTTCTAGTGAGCAAAGTTGGCCGCAGATTCTGAAAATAGTTCCTGACTCCCTGCTACCACAAGCACTTCGCCGGCTAAAGGGCCGAAAAATCCTTGAGGTGCCGAAAGACAGGATTAAGTCCTTCCCGACTCTTGGAATTCGCTACGCATATGAGCGATCGAGAACAATTTCCACCGAAAGACTAGCGGAAATAAGCATTCGCTATGGCAAAGAGTTTAACGCCGCAATCGCAAACAAATCAAGATTTCAATGTGGAGATATAATCTATGGCTTTAACTCAGCATCACTGGAGCTTTTCCGCCATGCCAAGAAGCAAGGCGCTCGATTGGTGCTTGAGCAAACAATTGCTCCCAGGGCTGTTGAGATAAGCATCCTAGAGGAGTACGCCAGAGAGTATAAAAATTGGAAACCACTGGATATGGCTGGCGGAAAATTCGTCGAGGAATTTTGCGAAAGAGAGCAGGCTGAATGGCAGCTAGCAGACGCGATATTTTGCGGCTCTGAATTCGTGAAGCAATCTATCGGGAATATCGGCGGCCCAAAAGATCGATGCATAGTCATTCCTTATGGCGTGCACAGCCCTGATGCGCTTCCACTGAAGAATTACGCCAATAAAGCGCCGCTTAAAATACTAACAGCCGGCGCTATAGGCCTCCGAAAGGGTAGCCCTATATTGGAGCGGGTAGCCGCGCAACTTAGAGGAATATGTGAATTTCGTGCAGCAGGGCCTCTTTCGGCCCCGCCTGCAGCGATTTCATCACTATCAAAGCACGTGGATCTCTTGGGGACAGTACCTCGATCCGAAATGGCGAAACTCTATAGGTGGGCAGACATATTCTTCTTGCCGTCCCTCTGCGAAGGATCAGCAACGGTAACTTACGAAGCCATGATGCATGGACTCCCAGTAATATGCACACCAAATACTGGCAGCGCCGTAATCGACGGAGTAAGCGGCCATATAGTGGACCCAAAAAAACCTGAAGACTTTGCAAGAATCCTCAGGCAGTTATTCAATGACAGGATACAATTGGAAAGCCTTGCTGCAGGGGCGAGGAGTCAATCTAGCCAATTGTCGGAAATGGCGTATAGCGAACGACTAGTACGCGCGCTGAACAGGATTGATGGCGACGCAAAGCCTCAAACAATCAGCTGAACCCTGTCAAAAGTCAAATAAGCGAAATACACATGAATCAGCTCATTAGCTTAAAAGAGCAGCAGATTGATATATTTCACAATATAATGTGGAGTCGCTACAAGGCCGCTGTATTTTCAGAGCTGCACACCATTGCATCTAAAGCCAACATCCAATTTCGCTTCTTTCAAATTGCCGAGACAGAGACAGATCGAGTTGGCTTTTCGTCAATAGATAAATCCGCTCATCAATATCCATATCAATTGATGTTTGCAGGAGCGTATGAAGACATCGGAGTCATTAGAAGATGCACAGCAGTGGCCAAAGCAGTATTCGATAGTAAATCTGACCTGATTATCTTACCTGGCTACCACTTAGTAGAGCATTGGATGATGCTCATGGTCGCAAAAATGCAAGGGAAGAAAGTTGCAGTATTTTGCGATTCAACTTCTTACGATAAAAAACAGACAGTCATTAAGACCGCTTTAAAGCGATTTTTCTTTCGGCATTGTGACGGGTATTTCGCCTACGGGCAGCGATCGATGGAATACCTAGCGGGTTTGGGTGCTAAAGCGGACGCGATCATACAAAGGTGCCAAGCTGCAGCGCCAGTTTCTTCCTACGATGAGGCTGCTGTGCTTTCGCACCGGTCGAAAGTTCGGCCCGAAGGCATGCGGCTACGCATTTCGTACGTAGGTCGTCTTTCCAGTGAAAAAAATCTTGATCGCCTTTTAGAAGCATTCCGGATCGTTTTGAAAACCTTCGACGCGGAGTTACACATCATTGGCTCTGGGCCACTCCGTTCCACGTTAGCCGAATCTGCTAGAGATATGACGGAAACGGGTAACGTAGTATTCCGCGGAAGCATGGACCCAAGCGCACTGAGTTACGAATATTTGGAAACTGATTTTCTGATTCTTCCAAGTCTTCGAGAGCCTTGGGGTTTAGTTGTGAACGAAGCTTTTCTATTCGGATGCCCCGCCTTAGTTTCCAATAACTGCGGTTGTGTTCCTGAACTTATTTCGGAACATAAAACTGGCTATATTTTTGATCCTTCGTCGGCAGCGTCCATTTCAGACTGCATTTCGAAAGCAGTCAAGTCGGATAGAACATCTTTTGAATGGGCCGTAGATTGCATCAATTTGATTCGCCACTATTCACCACAGATGGCAGCAAATCAGATTTTCAAAGGATGTCAAACTATTCTTCAGCAATAGCAATGAGACGCGTAGCACTTGTCGGGCCAATCCCCCCTCCGATTGGCGGCTTTTCAGTAGTTACTGAACGCATGCTTTTTGCCATGAAAAGTATTGCTGAGCCACTGCAACTAAATCGCTCACACGGCAACTCAAAATACCAATGGTTGAGACGCTTTACAGCCGCATTCGAAGCGTCTCGACTTGTTGCGCGCTACATTGCTTGGCTAATGAGAACCGGTGAATCCTCGCTATATGTGGCTCTTTCGGGTGGTGGCGGTCAATGGATAGATATGCTCTTTGTTGTAATTGCGAGAGTGGCGAGATGCCGCATATTTATTCACCACCACAGCTTTGCTTACATTCATAGCAGAAGAAGGTCCACTCAATTCGTCATGCGGATGACTCAACGTGCCACCCATGTGGTGTTGTGCGAATGCATGGGGGATAAACTTTCAACTCAATATCGTATTCCTTTCGAGAATTTTCACATTCTGTCAAACGCAGCCTTCGTTAATTCTGGCGACGAGCAACCAGAGCGCGCGATAGCAGTAAAAGCCCTCAGTACCCAGTTCGTAGTAGGCTTTCTAGGTAATATCACTCGCGAGAAAGGTATTTTCGCGTACTTTGATGTACTAGAGGAACTGGCAAAGGCAGACGGGTCTGTAGTTGGCATTATTGCAGGTCCAGTCGCAGCAGACATTCAAGGTGAATTCTTCGCGCGACTTGCGCGTTGCCCGTCAGTGCGTCATCTTGGCGCCGTAGCTGGCGAATCGAAAGTAGAGTTTCTATCAATAGTCGATGTTTTGCTTTTCCCCAGCAGCTATGGGAACGAGGCTGAACCAGTAACGTTGTGGGAGGCGCTGGAATACAACACATATGTCATAGCAACAATGCGCGCTTGCATTCCATCGATAGTTGATAGAGATAGCGCTGGGGTATTGCTTTCCGAAGCAGGTTTCGTTGTCGAGTGCCTAGGCCTTCTATTGAATAGATCACGCTTTCTACATCACATAAGTGCTGAAGGCCCGCGCCTCCGCTTTCTTCATTCACGAGCAGACCAAATGAAGAGACTCGATAATTTACTGACCAAGTTGCATACCATTTGATATGAACCGCGCTATACCAAAGCCGCGAACAACGCTCATTCGCCGTGCACAATAGCAGAAAGATATGGAACCACTCTTAGTCGTTGGACTATCGAACCTGATAACGGCAAGCTTGTGCTTGATATTTTGCTTGCGTGTAGGACTGCCTATCCTTCACCCCATTACGCTTTTTGTCATTTACTATTTCTTCGGCTACGTGACCCGTCCGTTCGTTATTTACGTGAACGACTATTCTCAGCTTTGGGAATTCATTGGCTATATTCCAGAAGCAAGAGAGCTGTATTTTGCGGCACTCTGCACCAATGCGGCGCTGCTTGCATTCGTATTTGTGCCGTATATCATCGAGCCCCGCTGGTACCGAGAATGCCAGATTCCGGCATCCGAAATCCACCTAAAATCGCCAAGTAGATTTTTTTTACTCTTCTGCCTCCTCATATTGGCTGGGCTTTGGGCAATTAACAATTCACACGCTGGCGCAGATTCAATGAGCGTTATGGGCTATGAAGTTGATGTGGACTCGAAAGGCGGTCAACGATTAGTGGGCACTTCAGGCTACGCAACGGCCGCAGCAGAATTTCTGCCGGCGTCATTGATAGTCTTGGTTTTAATTTACGGATTTCAATTCAAGTCTTTCGTTTGGATAGCTCCGTTCGTTTTCGTTCGCTTTTGGATTGGCGCTGGCAGAAACGCATTCCTGCTGCTGGCATTGGGTATGATTGCAATTTACTTGATGCGAATCCAGCGGCGTTTCATTACTATACGAATGGCAATTTTCGGTGCAGTTTCGCTATTTGTTTTTGACGTTGTGGGTTCGAACAGATTGGCGATGCGTATGCTCATGAGCGGCGACATCACGCTCCCGGAGATCTTCGCAGATTATTTCGCAAAGCGAGGCAAAGATTCATTCACCTCCGACTTTCAAGAATTTGACGTGTCAACAACCATATTTAGTGTTGTGCCTGATATTACCGGCTATAACTGGCTATCTCAATATATTAGAATATTCATTTGGCCGATTCCTCGTCAGATATGGGACGACAAACCAGTTTATACATCATTGATCGATCTAAGCCAGGTCGGGAACTATTTCGGACTCACTTGGTCGCTCAATGCAGATCTCTATTCAAATTTTGGATTGGTAAGTTTGCTACTTGGCACGTCCGCTATTGCATGCTTGCTGGCAAGGTATACGTCAAAGGTTGCTGCCTCAACAAATGTTTTCCTCTTTGTGAGCTATTGGTTGGTATTAATATATTTACCTTTGCTGTATCGCGACGGCCCAGCAATGTTTGTGTACATGGTTGGATTCGCAATGGTTGCGGGTCTTTCATTGTGCAAAGCAGGCGGCGCGACACTTCAGCGCCTTCCCGTGAAGTTTGAATTGCTACCTGTTGAGCCACCAGTTCTTCATCGCAACCAAGACATAAAAGGCACCTCTTAACAGGGAATTATGTCGGGACTATCCACGCCTTTTTTTCACCTCATTTTGTTCCGCCGATTCGCTAATTTATTGAAATGCAACTCTGGATGTTCTCTTCACTTCAATTCGGTCGAGCAATCGCTGCCATATTGGTTACTTTAGGTCATGCTGGAGCAGTCCTTGCGCTTGACAAGTATTTTGGCATTCCGGCCTTGGGCGTTCCCTTTGCATTTGGGCATGCCGGAGTTGAGTTCTTTTTCGTGCTTAGTGGCTTCATCATTACTTGGAGCCATTGGCACGATCTTGGAAATCCCGGAAAAATAAAATCCTATCTATTCAAAAGATTTGCGAGAATCTATCCGATTTATTGGTTGATTTTCATCTCTGTATTTGTTGTCGCTCAATTTGTACCGAGCGCCGCAGCGTCAATTACAAAAGACACCATGCTGCTTGTTCGCGGACTGACGCTTATGCCCCTTGAGGCGAAGGTAGTGGGTGGTACCGGCGCACCTGTCTTGGTTGTCGCGTGGACGTTACAGTACGAAATATTATTCTATGCGAGCTTTTGCATAGCGCTATTCAATAAAACCACTGGCAAATTGATGTGCGGTGTATTTCTGTTGGTGTACGTTACAAGTTCATTGCTGAACGTAGATTTCAGCTTCCCGTTTTCATTCATTTTTTCGCACTGGCTGCTACTTTTTCTCATTGGTTCAGGATTGGCTGCGTTTGCACGCAGTGGAGCCCGAATTTCACATCCATCGTTCATGGCGTCATTTTCTGGCCTTGCTTTTTTGGCAATTGGCGCATGCGAATCAGCTGGACTTGCTTTTGATAGATACGTGCCCCAACAGTTGTCGTATGGGATCTGCAGCAGTGGAATACTATTGGGGCTGGTCGGCGCAGAACAAGCGGGCTTGGTCTATGGCAATGGGAAGCTGATGCAACTACTTGGCGCAGCTTCATATAGCCTGTATTTGACCCATTTTGTAATCGTCAGCGCACTCGCAAAATTTGCCATTCAGCTTGGATTACGCGGACCCATTCAAGGTGTTTTGGCGCTAGTAGTAATTTTTCTAGTCTGCGTCTCTGCGAGCGTGGTCGTGCATCTGTTTGTAGAAAAACCAATGGCTATGCGCTTGCGGCGAATGGCGTCTCGCGCGAATTAGACAAAGTTATTCCATTTTTCTGCAGTCAATGCGCACGAGAAAGTTGGTATCGATGCGTTGCTGAACTTCGGAACTTCCAGTCCTGCCTTAGTTAACCAATAAACTTTTGCCACTCATGATCTTGCTGGGAACCGATCCAACGCATGAAGCCAGCTTCAGTCTTCGCAACCGCATTGCCCGCGCCGCGTGGCAGTTTGCGTGGCTGATTCTGTTTCGCCCGTCACCCAGGCCTTTTCACGCTTGGCGAGCGATGCTTCTGCGCGCCTTTGGCGCGGAAGTAGGTCGCCATGTTCATGTTTATCCAAGTGTGCGCATTTGGGCTCCATGGAACCTTCATATTGAATCATTTAGCGGTATCGGCGATGGGGCTTCGATCTACAATATGGCGCGAATTTCAATTGGGTCTCGAGCAGTCATTTCCCAGGGCGCTCACCTCTGCTGCGGATCTCATGATATTGATTCAGTAAATTTCCAACTTATTAGCAAGCCAATTACAATCGAGAGATTTGCGTGGATTTGCGCAGACGTATTTATCGGACCTGGTGTAACCATAGCAGAAGGCAATGTCATTGCTGCCAGATCCGCAGTATTCCGAACGCCTTCTGGAACTTGGGGGGTTTGGTCGGGGAATCCGCCGGCACGGATTCGCTCGCGGTCGGACAGCATCAAGAGCAATTTCATGGGCGACGAATAATGAGTAGGCTTTCGGTCGTCATATTGACCTTCAATGAGGCGCTGCATATCTCGCGCGCCATTTCCTCGGTCAAAAATATTGCGCACCAGGTTTTCGTCGTTGACAGCTACTCAACTGATTCGACTGTTGAAATCGCTCGCAAGCATGGCGCAGTAGTTTTTTCGAATAAATTTGAAAACTATTCAAAACAATTTCAGTGGGCGCTGGATCACTGTCCAATCGATACCGAATGGATAATGCGACTTGATGCCGATGAAATTATCGAACCAGATTTAGCTAATCAAATTGCTTGTGCACTTTCGGCGCTACGGAAAAGCATAGTCGGCATCAATCTTCAGCGAAAGCATATCTGGATGGACCGCTGGATCAAACATGGGGGTCGATATCCACTGACTTTGCTTCGTATCTGGCGAAGGGGTCACGGCCGGATTGAGGATCGTTGGATGGATGAGCACATAGTGGTTAGCGGCGGCGAAACGATCGCGCTGTCAGGCGGTTTTGCAGATCACAATTTAAATGATTTGTCTTTTTTCACTGAAAAGCATAACAAGTACGCCACCCGGGAAGCCATTGATGTACTGAACGACAGCTGGCACTTTCTACCGCATGACAATGCGTTAGATCGACGTGCCACGTCCAAACAGGCAGCTTGGAAGCGGTGGTTGAAAATATCAATTTACAACCGTGTTCCGTTTGAGTTTGCCAGTTTACTGTACTTTCTATATCGATTCATTTTTCAGCTTGGATTTCTAGACGGCCGCGCCGGCCTTAGTTATCATTTTCTTCAGGGCTTTTGGTATAGATTTCTTGTTGGCGCAAAGGTTCGAGAACTGAGAGCGGCCATTTCTGATACATCGGATGCCGCAACAGTAAGGGCTAAGCTGTCTAAACTTACTGGATTAAAGATTTAGTTCGGATATCGCACTCACTCAATTCGCAATATAAGGTGCATACGTATGACTTCGATTGTTAAGAAACTTCTTGCTGGCGCGCCCGCCCGGAAGACCCGCTTGCATGACGAAAAGGGCAATCTGATTTCAGTTTCCCGTTTCGTCAGGAACGGTCCACGGGCCTTTCTGACGGGAATGGCCCGTATAGCATTTGATGCGCGTCCAATTTCTCCTTGGATTTCATACGATGCTCGCGCGGTGATAGAGCGGCTACTACCAGGAAAGAAAATCTCCGTTCTTGAGTACGGCTCCGGAATGTCTACGGTTTGGCATGCGCAGCGGTCAGGGATCGTCGTTTCAGTGGAGGACTTCAAGCCTTGGTTTGACAAGGTGGAGAGAATATTGAAAGACAGAGGGATCGGAAATGTTGCTTATATTTATGAGCCCGCCCCTGAGAAATATAGTAATGCGGGCGGCTTTGATCCGACTGCGAAATTTGATTTGATTGTTGTTGATGGCAGCCATCGGGACCAATGTGTACTTTCAGCGGTTAATCAGGTATCACTTAGCGGAATGATCTATTTAGACAATTCAGACAAGTCGGTGGATAAAACAACCGGCGACATACCCAGAGCTCGTGAAATTCTTCTCCGATTCGCGGAAGAAACAGGCCGGGAGATTACATATTTCACCGACTTTGCTCCAACGCAGTTTTTTGTCCAACAAGGCATGCTGATTGGTCCGATGTTGCAGTAAGTTCGCATGTAAGATAATTCTATTTGCCGGCGGCGACGCGTGGTTTATTCGGGCGCGCGCTACGATGCGCGGGCGGTTTTTGCGCTCGTGGAATTTGAGCTTGTGCGCGCCTTCGACTCGCGAATAGCCAAGCAGTTACCGTCATTCGCGCCACTTCAGCGGAACCGCTTGTTCCGCGCCGCCGCCCCGCATCCAGGGGGCATGCTGCGCCGCACAAGCTTGTTACCCTAGCCTTAGGCAGAGACAGGAAAAGTCCGCCTGCCACTGCACCTGGGCGCCAGCCCGTAGGCCAGGGGTGCAATCGTCCACAACACGTCCAGTTGGGCAGGGCCACGCGGGGAAAGCGATGCTTTGTTCGGGCCCTAGCTGACAAGGGCCTTTTGCAGGCGGAGGCATCGTTTGGCACAGTCTGTGCGACCAAGAACATCAGCGCTGCCCCAGCAGCGCGGCAGAGGGAAGCGGA
>JAYVLG010000080.1:0-16045 GCA_043759595.1 Sulfurirhabdus sp.
GCGCTCAATCGTATAGCCCAGGGCCATACACACAGGAATCGCTGCCATCACCCCTAACAACACAATCATCGCACCGGGCAAATCCACCCCACTGCCAAACAAAGCACTGATCACCGCGAGTGACACCATGGCGCCAATCATGGTCACTTCGCCATGGGCGAAATTAATCAGCTCCAGGATGCCGTATACCATGGTATAGCCAAGCGCCACCAGCGCATACACGCTGCCCAGCACCAGACCGTTGATCATTTGCTGCAAAAAAATATCCAACTTCAGGCTCTTTCTATTTATTTACCAATCAGTCAGTTATTTTGCAGCCGGGGCCGCAGTGATGGTTTCAAGCACTTCCCACTTGCCGTTCTTGACTTGGTACATGGTCACTGCGCCGCCCTTGATATCGCCTTTCTCATCAAAACTGAAATCTGAAGTTACGCCCTGATAGTTTATCTTGGCAAGCTCTGGCCTATATTTTACAGGATCTGTCGAACCTGCTTTTTGCATCGCGCTGATCATGGCATTCACCGCATCATAACAATAGGGTGCATAGAGCTGAATTTGTCCGTATTTGGCCGTAAACTTATCGGCAAAGGCTTTACCCCCTGGCATTTTATCCAAAGGTACGCCAGGCAGCGAACTATAGGCCCCTTCGGCAGAGCCGCCAGCCAGTTTGATAAACTCTGGTGTACTACTGCCATCGCCTGTCAGATACTTGGCTTTAATGCCTAGCGTTGCAAACTGCTTGTTCAGCGGGCCTCCCTGCGCGTCCATCCCGCCAAAAAACAGCAGATCTGGACCTTTGCCCTTCACAGCAGTCAAGATCGCCATGAAATCGGTGGATTTATCGGTGGTATATTCCCTTGCAACAATCTCGGCACCAGCGGCCTTAGCGGCTTTCTCAAATTCGTCTGCCAAGCCCTGACCATACGCTGATCGATCATCAATGATGGCTATTTTCTTTGCTGCCAGCTGCTTGACTGCGTATTCGCCCAGCACCTTTCCTTGCTGCACATCATTGGTCATCACTCGGAAAGCCGTTTTAAACCCTTGCTCGGTATATTTCGGATTAGTGGCAGAAGGGGAAATCTGCACGATTCCCGCGTCATGATAAATTCTGGAAGCAGGTATCGTCGTGCCAGAATTCATGTGACCAATGACCCCTTTAATTTTCGCATCAACCATTTTTTGCGCAATAATCGTGGCCGTTTTAGGATCAGCTTGATCATCTTCGCTAATCAACTGAAATTGCACTTTTTTGCCAGCGATCTCAATACCCTTTGCATTGGCATCGTCGATTGCCATGCGCGTGCCATTCTCATTATCCTTGCCCAAATGCGCCTGCGGGCCAGTCAGTGGGGCGGCCGCACCAATCTTGACTATTTCCACACCCGATGCGCTTTGCTCTGCTCCTTCTTTTTTTCCACAGCCGGTTATGCCAAAAACCAAAGAAACTGTCACCAAATGGGTTATCAAACGGTTTTTCAATTCTATCTCCTTACTATGTTCAATGGCCCAATGGTAACCGGATGCAGCCCCGCCATCAATATGTGTCGCACCTATCAAAAACAAAAGCCAGCAAAAGCTGGCTTTGTATTGGAAATATCATCCCTTTTTAGTGCGCTAACACCCACTTTACGAGGGTTTTGATATCTTCTGGCTTAACCTGGGCATTAGGTGGCATAGGGATTTGTCCCCAAACACCAGAACCGCCTTTGGTAACCTTTTCAATCAACATGGCTTCAGCTTTCTTATTACCTTTGTATTTAGCAGCAACATCCTTATAGGCTGGCCCTACAATCTTCTTGTCTACACTGTGGCAAGTCATACAGGCGCTTTTCTTGGCCAATTCCATACCTGCTTCCATATCCACTTTTGGTGCTGCTGCCGCTGCTTGTCCCGCCACCAATATAGTAGCCGCTGCAGCAAAACTCATCCATGCTTTCATACACTCTCTCTCCTTGGTTGCGTTACAAAAAAAATCTTAGATTACTGTTCTGACTGTCTTTTCTCTATCTTAACTGACTGTCACTGTTTTGCAAACCTGTATTAGTGCTTCATGGCTATTACTTACCGATTGATACTTAACGCATTGACACACCCATACGTTGACATGATCCGAAACTGGCTTGTTCATCGTTTTGGGAAAACCCCTTATATTGTTGTGCATATACAATAATATACTTTGCAGGCAACACGCTAGCCATGCACTTTTCTTATCCTGCCGAACCACCGACAGGGCCACGAATTATTGCAATTTGCAGGACGAGAAGCTCTCGTGAAGTGCTGTCAATAAACTCAAATAAACCACTGTCCAAGTTTCTATTATGGGGGAATACAGCTTTAACATACACTCACTTTCAGTTATATAAGTAGAAGGGTTTATCTGGTTTACGTGCCGCAGTAAGTACTTCCTCTCTCAATAAGTACCAATTTACGTGGTTAGTTGCGAATTACTGATGATTTCGGCTAGTTGAATCGACAATATATATCGCTATTCAGGGCAAAAACGATAGACTGGTTTATCATAACACTTCATATACCCCATCAAAACAGTCAACTAATATGTTTGAATTCTTTACTATTTTATTGTTAATTGGTCTTAATGGCCTGTTTGCCATGTCCGAGATTGCCATTGTTTCGTCACGTCGAGCCAAGCTCCAGCATTTGGCCGACAGCGGAAATAGCAAGGCTAAAGCAGCCCTCTATCTGTCGCAGAACCCCAACCACTTTCTATCAACTATTCAAGTAGGCATCACTTTGATTGCCATTTTGAGCGGGGCTATCGGTGAAGCCACTTTTAGTCAACCGCTTGCCGAAAAGTTCCGTACTTTCCCGATCATCGCGCCTTATAGCGATACCCTTGCTTTTGTGCTGGTGGTGTTAATTCTTACTTATTTTTCACTCATCATTGGTGAACTGGTACCAAAACGGCTTGCTTTGCTTAACCCGGAAGGCATCTCCATTTTGGTTGCCAGCCCCTTACGTCTCCTTTCCAGACTGGTTTTCCCTGTTGTACGTGTGCTCAGTTTTTCTACCGAGTGGGTGCTGCGTGGTTTAGGCTCGAAACCGACAGAAGATCCGCCTGTTACTGAAGAGGAAATCAAGGTGCTGATGGCACAAGGTGCTGAAGCAGGTGTTTTCGAAAAATTTGAACAGGATTTGGTCAGAAATATTTTTCGGTTAGGAAGTCGCAGTATCAGTGGCATTATGGTCCCGCGGCTTGACTTTGTTTATCTGGATTTGGAATCTTCGCAGGAAGATACCCATAAAATTATCCTGACCAGCGGACACACCCGATTTCCGGTGTGCAAAGGCGGACTGGATAATCTGATCGGGGTTTTTCATACAAAGGATATTCTGGAGTTCAGTTTGCTCGGGCAGCCTGTCGACCTGGCGAAAATAGTCCGCCCCCCTATTTATGTACCCGAATCTATGCCAGCAATGGCCTTGCTGGAAAAGTTCAAGCATTCCAGGGGACACATTGCTTTTGTTGTAGATGAATACGGTGAAATTCAGGGTCTGGTGACCTTACGCGATATTCTGGAAGCCGTCGTTGGAGCCGTCCCTTCTCATGGCGAAATAACAGAACAACTTGCGGTACAACGTGAAGATGGCTCATGGCTGCTGGATGGCATGCTGGATATCGACCAGCTTAAAGATATCCTGCAGGTTTCCTCACTGCCAGATGAAGCTTCTCAGAATTATAATACTCTGAGTGGGTTCGTCATGATGCAAATGGGACGTGTGCCCAACGTAGCTGACCATTTTGAATGGCATGAGACACGATTTGAAATTATGGATATGGATGGGAATCGTATAGATAAAGTGCTGGTTACCCCTTCAACTCAAAAAACTGAACTGCCTGAAGCAGTATCTGTTTCAGACAAACCTGACAGGGACTCGCCACCGACGAGCCCCACATAATGACCATTAACTTAGTCGTGTTCCACTTGTGACACATCCCTTACTGCACCCGTGGCCGCACTGGTAGTCATTGCGGCATAAGCACGCAGTGCTGCCGTCACAATTCGGTTGCGGGCAGCCGGCTTCCAGGCTTTTTTACCCTTGGCCTTCATGGTGATTCTACGCTCGGCTAATTCTTCATCGGTAGCTTGAATCTGAATGGTACGCTTTGGAATATCAATATCAATGATATCGCCTTCTACTACCAGTCCGATATTGCCCCCCTCAGCAGCTTCTGGTGAGACATGCCCAATACTTAAACCGGAAGTACCGCCGGAAAAACGACCATCCGTAATCAATGCACACTGTTTTCCCAATCCTTTAGACTTCAGATAGCTGGTCGGATAGAGCATTTCCTGCATGCCCGGCCCGCCCTTGGGACCTTCATAGCGAATAATAACTACATCTCCCGCTTTCACCTTATCATTCAAAATGGCTTCCACTGCATCATCCTGACTTTCGAAGATACGTGCAGGACCAGAAAAAACCAGGTTACTATCATCAACACCTGCGGTTTTTACAATGCAGCCATCCAGAGCCAAATTACCATACAGCACGGCCAAACCGCCATCCTGGCTGTATGCATGGGCCTTATCTCGGATGCAGCCATTTGCACGATCAAGATCCAGATCGGGATAACGCTTATCCTGACTAAATGCCACTTGCGTTGGAACGCCGCCGGGCCCAGCGCGGAAAAACTCTTTTACCTTTTCGTCTTGTGTCCGACAAATATCCCAGTGTTCCAAGGCATCGCCCATGGTCTTGCTATGTATGGTAGGTAGATCGCGATGCAATAAACCCGCTCGGTCCAGCTCGCCCAGTATCGCCATCACGCCGCCGGCACGATGCACATCTTCCATGTGAAACAGCTGAGTTGCCGGCGCCACTTTTGACAGGTTAGGCACCTTGCGGGACATCCGGTCAATATCCTTCATAGTGAAATCTACACCGCCCTCATGCGCTGCTGCCAACAAGTGCAGAACCGTATTTGTAGACCCCCCCATGGCGATATCCAGGGCAATGGCATTCTCAAACGCTTCAAATGTCGCAATATTGCGAGGCAATGCCGAAGCATCATCCCTTTCGTAATAACTCTTGGCCAGCGCAACAATCAAATGTCCCGCTTCCAGGAACAAGCGCTTGCGATCGGCGTGTGTAGCCAAAGTTGAGCCGTTGCCTGGCAAACTTAGCCCCAATGCTTCCGTCAGACAGTTCATGGAATTGGCAGTAAACATGCCTGAGCATGAGCCACAAGTAGGGCACGCAGAGCGCTCCATGGACATTACGTCTTCATCTGACTCATTCGGATCAGCTGCTGTAACCATCGCATCAACCAGATCCAGATGCACCACCTTGCCTTTGATTGTGGCCTTGCCGGATTCCATCGGGCCACCTGAAACAAACACAACCGGGATATTTAGTCGCATGGCCGCCATCAACATACCGGGGGTGATTTTGTCGCAGTTTGAAATGCACACCAGGGCATCTGCGCAATGGGCATTCACCATATATTCCACTGAATCCGCAATCAGTTCCCTCGATGGCAAACTGTACAACATGCCGCCATGACCCATGGCAATCCCGTCATCCACCGCAATGGTATTGAATTCCTTGGCAACGCCACCCGCTTTTTCAATTTCACGCGCAACCAGCTGCCCCATATCTTTAAGATGCACGTGCCCCGGTACAAACTGGGTAAACGAATTGGCTATCGCAATAATTGGCTTATCAAAGTCCCCATCTTTCATGCCAGTAGCTCGCCACAACGCGCGGGCACCAGCCATGTTGCGACCATGAGTGGTAGTTCTAGAACGATATACTGGCATGTTAAATCCTCAATCTGACTCGGAGTGATGCAATTTCTCGAAATGCCGGGAAATGCGAACAAGAAATTACGTATAATGAGACATTTTACCCTAAATATAAAGCTGCCTGAATGCTTATCCATCCTCAATTTGACCCAATCGCTATTCACCTAGGCCCAATCGCTATCCGTTGGTATGGGCTGATGTATTTACTGGCCTTCACGTTTGTCATGGTGCTGGGGCGTATGCGCATCAAATCTCAGCCGTATACGGGGTGGACCCTGCGGGATCTGGACGACATCCTATTTTACGGTGTCCTTGGCGTCGTGCTAGGCGGACGCCTGGGCTATGTATTCTTTTATAAACTCAGCTATTACCTCTCCCATCCGATAGAGATTTTCTACGTTTGGCAGGGCGGTATGTCATTTCACGGCGGATTCCTCGGCGTAATCTTTGCCATGTGGCTGTTTTCCCGTAAAACCAGCAAGCCCTGGCTATCCGTAACCGATTTCATTGCCCCCCTGGTGCCACTTGGACTCGGCGCTGGTCGTATTGGTAATTTCATCAATGGCGAATTATGGGGCAGGGCAACCGATGTTTCGTGGGGCGTGGTATTTCCACAAGTTGATCAAACCGTACGCCACCCATCGCAGTTATATGAATTTGGCCTGGAAGGCTTGCTGTTGTTTACAATACTTTGGCTCTATTCCTCAAAACAACGGCCGAGAGGGGCCATATCCGGTTTATTCCTGATCGGTTATGGCGCCTTCCGCTTCCTGGTTGAATATACCCGGGAGCCAGATGACTTCCTGGGTATTCTGGCACTTGGCATGAGCATGGGACAATGGCTTAGCTTCCCGATGATAATTGCAGGTATTTTGATGATGCGCTGGTCTTACCGCACTCATCGTTGAACACATTCCGCCTGAAAACTGCAAATATCAGGCGGAATTATCGCTACTGCCTCCTACCCAGAAGGCACGGTCCATTTTTAAAAATTCATCATACGGAATATAGTGGGAACCATCACAAGAAAAAGTCAGGCCAACAACACCATTGAAAATGTTCAGCGTCCCTGAACGCAAGTAAAACATCTCATCCATAAAGCGCAACGCTTTGAAAGAATCCAGTACCACACGAATCTGCTCGGCAGGAACTTTTGCGTCCTCAGGATAAGCTGTTCTAGGGTAAGCAAGGCAGCTACTGGGATCAATCAGTGCCGCTATATCCAGCAGGCGGTAACGGTAGGGATCATCCATCACCCAGATAACTGCACGGCTGCTGGAGAAATGTAAAATAACGTGAAACACGCCATGATAGACCATTAACTCTTCCACCACCCCCAATACAGTATCAATTTGCATGTCCATAACGCTTTCCACCCGATTCTGATGGAATACTGTGCCACGAATTGATGGATCGCCTTTAATTTGACGCCAGTAGCTTGGCTCTTCATAAAGCTTGCGCGTTAAAGGTAAGTCCCTCAAGTCGAAATCTGACCCAATAAAACCCAGGGCATTGCCTTCAGCATCTCGAACAATCTGAATCGCGGTAAGAGAAGGGCGCCGCTCCTGCAAGCTGACATACGCTTCAGACAAGAGAAAGCCGGTTGTCGGCACCACCTCACACAAATAAGGCCGCGTTGAGCGGTCTCGTGCAAAATCTTTTTGCACGAGACCTTCACTATTCACGCTATCACTGATTTGCACCGCTTTGGTATCCAGGGCAAAAATCGTTTTGCTGAATGGCACTTCATTTAAAAAGTCACTCAACACCGAGTTCATCTTTGCGCGATCACCCCAAACTTTAGCGCTGGCTGCAGCCAGCCGCTTTAGCGGTTCTGTTAGTATATCAATCAGCTCTTTACGCTGATGCGCAACGCTTTCTTGCAATGTCTCCTTGGGGAGATTCATTTTTGCTTTACCACCCTTCTTAACTAATTAAAATCATAGGGATTACTGTAACCGGATCCTACTGTATTTTACAGGCTCAGGAAAACAATATTGTGACACGATGGATAATAATGTTTGAACTGACAATGTGGAATGCTATCTAGGCGTTTAAACGATGAAGCAAATACGCTCTGATCTTTTTAGGCGGCGGAAAGATATTCTATTGATACATCAAAAGCCTAGGATGAAGGAGATATCTGCTTTTCTATCCGCTTGGCAAATACCGCCATTTCCTTGGCTGCTTGCTTGTCACCTTTCTTCTCGGCTACTTCAATACCCTGGTGATAGGCTTGCAGCGCCTGTTCCAACTCATCTGCTGTTTCCAGCGATTTTCCCAAGGCTTTCCAGGCCGCTGAGTATAGCGGATCAAGGATAACAGCCTGCTTTAGATGCATCCTCGCATTAACCGGATCACCCTGCTTCAAATACTCATTGCCCAAACTAAAACGCAGTAGCGAACTATCTTTGCCGCTTGCCAGCATCTTTTCCAGACTTTGTATAATCGGTACTGCCATCTGATTGTTTCCTTTGTCGTCTGTACGTTAACAGGCTATTTCAATGTGCAGGATCATTCTTCGCTAACGCCCCGTTTAGCCACATTAATCCCTAATTGTTTTAATTTACGATAAAGATGCGTGCGTTCCAGCCCCACTTTTTCTGCAACTCGGCTCATATTGCCTGAAGACAGTTTGATATGATGATCAAAATACGCGCGCTCAAAAATATCTCGCGCTTCACGTAAGGGAATATCCATAGAAAACTGGGGCGCTTGGGCAGTCGTATCGGGAGATGATTTGAATTGCGATAACACACGGGTTACTTCGTCCTGACTGATTTCGTCGCTCAACGATGTCAGTGCCAGCGTTTTTACTACATTGCTTAATTCATCCATATTTCCAGCCCATGAATGATTACGTAATGTATTCAGCGCTGCAAAACTAAACTCCCTGGGCGGAGCCTCCTTGGACTCAACAAGTTGTGAAAGCAGCATGACTGCCAAATCCGGTATATCTTCCCGATGTTCACGCAAAGAAGGTATGGATAAAGTTAATACACTGAGGCTTTTATACAATGTCGCATCAAATAATTGCAGTTCAACCTGGGTTTGCAAGTTTTTGGTAGTCGCACATATAAGTCTGACATTATATTTTTCAAGTTTGGCCAACAAAAACTGCAAGCCTTTTTGCTCCTGCTTGTTTAACTCACCAATTTCCGCCATGTACAACAAACCATCTTTAGCCTGCTGCAATAGATCGTTGGGGTTTTCATAAAGTTGCGTAGAGTTTTCCAATGCTATCCACGGTGTATTGGGTTTATGCAAAAAACGCGCGCAAAGCTCCGTACCAGATCCACGCTCGCCGAATAGCATCAGAGGGGTATTAAAATTGGATATCTGTGTCAACCGTTTCTTCAAATCAAGGATAACCGGGCTTTTTCCCAGGTTAAACAGACTCAGGTTCGGCCTGTTAATCGCCTCGCCTTTTTTCAACGCCCTGACAACCGTCGTCAACAGTTTTTGCAGTGCAATGGGTTTCTCAAGAAAATCGAAAGCACCTATCTTTGTAGCTTCCACAGCCGTATCTATCGAGCCATGACCGGACATCATTACCACAGGCATGGTTAACAGCCCGGCGCCTGACCATTCTTTAAGCAACGTTATTCCGTCGGTATCCGGCATCCAGATATCCAGCAATACAAGATCAGGTCGTCCCTGGCTTCTAATTTCACGCGCAGCGCTCGCATTTTCTGCCAAAAGCACCTGGTACCCTTCATCCTGAAGGATTTCAAGTAGCAGTTCCCTGATGCCAACCTCATCATCAACCACCAGGATTTTGTTTGTATTCATTTAAACGCTCCCCGCAACGTGCAATGAAATGCTAACACACGCGCCATGCGGCTGAATGTTTTCAATTTGAATCATGCCATTATGTTCCTCGACTATCTTTTTGACTATCGCTAGTCCCAATCCGGTCCCTTTCTGCTTGGTTGTTACATAGGGTTCAAACGCACGAGAGAATATATCCTCGGGGAACCCGCTACCATTATCACTGACTACTAATTTAACCCACTTTTCCGATACTTCGGTATGCACTACAATCTGGGAAGCCTGCTGATCAATCAAAGCATCTTGCGCATTTTGTAATAAATTATGAATTACCTGTCGCAATAATGTCATATCTCCCATAATTTTTGGCAGATTTTCTGACAAATCCAGCATAACATTGTTTCCCATGGATTCGTATAATGCCAGCACCTCCCGCACCAACCGATTCAGATCCAGCTCTTGCAAATTAAGTGAAGGGGAGCGGGCATACTCTTTAAATGCATCTACCATGCTGTTTAACGCAGCCACCTGGTTCACAATCGTATGTGTTGCACGTTTAAGCATCTCGCCATCGGCTTCACTCAATTTTTCAACCAGCTTGCGTTCCAGCCGCTCCGCTGATAACTGAATAGGGGTAAGCGGATTCTTTATTTCGTGGGCAAGGCGTCGCGCTACTTCACCCCATGCTGCATCCCGTTGTGCCTGAAGCATATGGGTAATGTCATCAAACACGACAATGTAGCCGCCATCTGTACTTGCTGGAAGGCGGGTACCCCGTACCAGCAAAACCTGTTTGCCTGCTTGTCCCACATACTCTACCTGTTTTTGCCAGTCCTTCTGCGGAGCCTGCTTGAACTGCTCCGCCACTACTTGCGCAAATACATTCAACTCTGTTTCCGGCGCACGCCATTCCACCAATTTCGTGTTGCGCAAATACGATGTTTCCACGCCTAATATTTGCTGTGCCGCTACATTACCGGTCCTCAGATAAAATCGCTCATCCATCGTCAGCACGCCCGATGAAAGATGTGCGAGGATGCTTTCCAGATAGGCTTTGGCTGTTTCCAGTTGTTGGTGGTTCAACTCTGCGGCAGCACGTATTTCAGCAAGCTGACGTGTCATGCTGTTAAAAGACTGCATCAATCCACCCAGCTCGTCCCTGCTTTGCACCGGATGCATCAAACTAAAATCGCCCTTGGCTACCGCCTTCGTTCCTTCTGCCAACAAACTTAACGGTGCGCTGAGTTTCTCACTTAACAAAAATGCCAAAGCCATTGCGGAAAGCAACGCGAACAAGAGTGTAAATGTCAGCGTTAAGCCATATAACCGTTTTAAACCCAGCCGGGACAGTGATAGCTCCTGATAATCACGATACACGGATTGCACCGCTTCTGCGTCTCGCGCTAATTGCTTGGGTACTTGCTGGATTAATTGCAGTACCCGGATATCCTCGCTAAAACTTAGTACATTAACAGGCACGACAACCCGCAAAAAAAGCCCCTTGCCGGGAATAGACTCTATCGCACTGAACGGCTGTTGCTGCCGCACCTGACGCAATACTGAAGGGCTCGGTATAGCCGGCAGCAATTCCGCGCGCTCCGTACTGGAATATGCTATTACTTTGCCGCGCTGATTAAACAGTGTTGCTTCTTGTACCCCTAATTGTTCACGCAAATTATTCAGTTGTGTAATATGCTCGGAACCTGGCTTATCAGACAGGGCCAGTGCCATGGACTCGGCTTTCTTATTCAAATCCCTTAGCAAATAATCCAGCGCGGTTTGCCCCAGACTCAGCCCCCCCTCCAGCGCATTATCCACCCGCACGTCAAACCACGATTCGATACTTTTGGTTAAAAACTGTACCGACACGCCATAGACGACAGCACCCGGGACAAGTGCCATCATGGCTAGCATCACCAGAATGCGCAACGTCAGTTTTGCACCAAAAACCTTCGCTTTGATTTTACGCCGAAGCCCCCATAACTGGTACCCTACCAGCCCCATCAAACCCACTGCCAGTGCCATATTCAATGCCAACAGCAACGGGTAGTTCTGACCAAGTGAGGACGAGTTGCCACTTGCCTGAGAAAGCAAATACAACAACACCGCACCAAGGGTGATACCTAAGATAACTATGTATCTCACGGCTTATTTTTCTTTGATCTGGGTTAAGGGTGTTTCTGAGGATAGCGTCCACCGATACCAATCAGAATCAAGGTTCCAGTCTTTGGATGCCAGTGCATTGACTTGCAAAGGCTTGGGTAACAGAGATACATCCAGGCGCATGCGTATTAACGCTTTGTAACTATTATTCTTTTTAATAAGACTGCGATCAAAAACCGGCCATTCTTTTATATTACTCAATGCAGCTTTAGCTTCGCTTAAATTACCGAAATTTTTATGGGTTGTGCCTTCACTTAATTGATATTGCCGGATCAATGCGTTGTAACTTAATTTGTACACCTTCTGAGTTTTAACCAGCTCGTCATCCAACCAGTACCAGCGGGGGTGGTTAACCTCAAATTCCACAATAAATGTAACCGGCACCCCTTTGGTTACAGCCTCTTCCAGTTTGGGGCTAAATGTAATTTCGAACTCGGCATTCACCTGATAACTGCTTTCTTCTACCAGGGTTAGCTCAGCAGATTTAATCTGGATACCTTCTGCATTAGCTGCATTCGAAAGTATCAGAAAGGAAAAAGTAAGTACGCCATAGAATACTATGCGGGCTAATGACTGGCCGCATAACTTCGAAAAAATAGCGATTTTAGAATTAAAATTATCCGCCTTTTGCAAGCAAGGCGTAGTAAAACCCATCGTGCATCTCATTTGGTATCAATTGCCCTTCCAGAGTGTCTATCCCACTAAGGGGAAGACGTTGCGCATCTTGATGGCGCTCAAGAAACGCGGCCATCTGAGACCCGTTTTCTTTTTCAAAAACAGAACAAGTTACATATAACAATTTACCACCTATGGCCAGACAACGCCATAATGCATCCAGTATTTTCTGCTGTTGTTCCGCAAACTGTACAATATCCTGTTCGCGCCGGAGCCATTTAATATCGGGATGCCGTCGGACAACACCGGAAGCAGAGCAGGGCACATCTGCCAGAATTCTGTCAAATAAACGCCCATCCCACCATTTCGCAGTGTCAGCTGCGTCACCCGTAATTAAATTGGCCTCAAAATTGAGCCGCTTTAAATTTTGCGCCACTTTCTGCAGGCGCTCTGAATCACTATCCAATGCCGTTAAATCAACTTGCGCCAATTCCAGAATATGCGCTGTTTTACCGCCAGGGGCACTGCACGCATCCAGCACCCGCATTCCATCCTTTACATCAAGCAACGTAGCGGCATATTGCGCACCCGCATCCTGTACTGAAACAACCCCTTCACTGAATCCAGGCAATTTTTCAACCGAAACCGGATGATCCAGCTTGATAGCATAATTGCCAAGTGCGCACGCTGATATTTCAATCGCCTGCAATTGATTCAGATAAGCATCAACCGAACTCATGCTGCGATTTATGCGGAGGGTCATGGGAGGATGCTGATTATTGACAGCCAATATACTTTGCCAATGCTCGGGATATTGCATTTTAAGTTTGTCTATCCACCACTGCGGATGCGAATAACAGGCCTCTTCTTTCCCTTCCAGAGCTTGCAGCAAACTTTCTTTACGCCGCATGAAATTACGCAACACCGCATTCACTAAACCTTTGGCATGAGCTTGTTTAATGGTAATGGCTGTCTTGACCGCATTATCAACAATGGCATGGCTAGCTGCCTTGCTGTATTGCAGCTGATAAAGGCCAACCAACAGCAAGCATCGCAGCGCCTTATCGCGCAAAGGTTTGTCCAGTAACTGATCCAGCACCCCCTGAAGTTGCCCCAGATAACGTAATGTACCGTAACTGATATCTTGAATAGCTGACCGTTGTTGCGGTGCCAGACTGGCATTTTTTTTCCAGACAGACTGCAAAACTACAGAAAGATTGCGTCCGGCCAACACACTGCAAACGGAAGCGCTGGCCAGGCGCTGAATATCAAGCAAAATCTTTAACCATTGCTTGCAGACGTGCAATACGCTCCGCCGTTGCAGGATGTGTGCTGAAGAGTCCTCTCAAACCTCCGCCCGATAACGGATTAATAATCATCATTTGAGCTGTCTCAGGATGCGCTTCCGCCGTCATGAGGGGCAATCCTTGGGCATAGCGCTCAATTTTGTGGAGGGCATCCGCCAAACCTGCAGGCGTACCGCTGATTTCAGCGCCGCGACGATCCGCTTCAAATTCACGAGACCGTGAAATCGCCATCTGAATTAACGCTGCAGCTAAAGGCGCCAGCAATCCTACAGCAATACCAACCAGCGGACTGGTGTGCCTGCCTTCACTGTCACGGCCGCCAAAAAACATGGCGAAGTTAGCCAGCGCAGATATGGCTCCAGCCATTGTCGCCGATATGGTTGAAATTAAAATATCCCGATGCTGCACATGGGCTAATTCGTGCGCCATCACGCCACGCAATTCACGCTCGGACAACAACTGCAAAATACCCGTTGTGGCGGCAACTGCTGCATTTTCAGGATTGCGGCCTGTCGCAAATGCATTGGGCTGAGCTTCGTTTATCAGATAAACCTTCGGCATAGGCAATCCGGCACGTCCGGCCAGGTCCTTCACCATGTTATAGAGTTGCGGCGCACTACTCGCATCGACTTCCTGGGCGTTGTACATTTTCAACACCATTTTGTCGGAATTCCAATACGCCCACAGATTCATCGCACCCCCCACCAATAGCGCAATCAGCATACCGCCTGCGCCACCCAGCATCATACCGATAGCACCAAACAGTCCTACAATTGCCGCCATGAGCAAAGACGTTTTAAACCAGTTTCCCAACATATCCCATCCTTATACTCGAATCTATATTTCTACGTGAGCCCTCATTTCAGGCCCTGACTTTTACACCCATTAAGATGGTGCAAATTTATAAAAATTCAAGTCTCGCAATAATCTCCGGCTTGCAACTGATTTCCCTGTAAAAACTGCGCGACCGGCATTCTTTTCCCCCCTGCTTTTTGTACCTCAAGCAAGCGCAGCACGCCGGTACCGCATACCACACAAATTCCGGATTTATCTGCACTCAAAATAGTTCCCGGGGCTCCTTGCTGCGTATTTTCAGCTTGCGCTTTCCAGATACGGACAATTTCCCCTTTCACCATCAATTGCGCGACAGGAAAGGGATTATAAGCACGTACCGCTCTGGCCAGTTCTTCAGCGCTTTTTTGCCAGTCAAGCCGTGCTTCAGCCTTGTGCAGTTTTGCCGCATAAGTTGCTTCAGCTTCATTTTGAGATACTGCATTCAATTTACCGAGCGGAAGCCACTCCAGCGCCTTCACAATGCTCTCAGCGCCGAGTACGGCCAGTTTGTCGTGCAAAGTTTGCGCTGTATCTTCTGCATCGATGGGTAACACCGTTTGCATTAACACATTCCCGGTATCCAGTCCCACATCCATTTGCATGATGCAGATACCTGTTTCCTTGTCCCCCACCAGTAAAGCGCGCTGAATCGGGGCAGCACCGCGCCAACGCGGCAATAGTGATGCGTGAATATTCAGGCAGCCCAATAACGGGATTTCCAACACATCCTTGGGCAACAACAGACCATAAGCAGCCACCACCATCACGTCAGCGCCAATGTCAAAAAGCTTCGACTGAATTTCAGGGTCTTTTAATGAGGTGGGTTGCCAAACCGGAATACCGCATTGCTCGGCTAATTGTTTAACAGCACTTGCTGAGGCCTTCATGCCACGACCAGCCGGACGATCCGGCTGGGTCAGAACAAGCGGGATATCATGGCCTGCCTTCAGCAGTGCGGAAAGCGCCTGAGCCGCAAATTCCGGCGTACCCGCGAAAATAATTCGCATTACATCGTCTCGCGCTGGTGCTTTTTCAGTTTGCTCTTGATCCGTGTTTGTTTAAGCCTGGAGAGGTATTCGACAAAAACCTTGCCTTTGAGATGATCAATTTCATGCTGTATGCAAACAGCCAGCAACCCTTCGGCATCGAGCGTAAACGAATTTCCATTTCGGTCCAGTGCCTTCACGGTGATTCTTTCAGCGCGGGTCACGGTATCGTAAATCCCTGGCACCGAAAGACAACCTTCTTCTCTTTCAGCCTCACCTTTCGACTTGGTAATTTCCGGATTAATCAATGTCAGTAACTGATCCCGGGATTCAGAAATATCAATCACGACCACTCGCAGGTGAACATTCACTTGCGTTGCCGCCAAACCAATCCCTGGAGCTGCATACATGGTCGTAGCCATATCATCCACCAGCTTGCGGATCTTGTCATTCACCTCGGATACGGGTTTGGCTACAGTATGCAGCCTTTCATCCGGATAACACAGTATTTGTAAAATCGCCATAAAACTTGCCAATTTAATTAATTACATGCAGAATTTACTGCAAGTAGCTAAACATGAATTAATTTTTTAGTTTC
>JAYVLG010000081.1:0-8614 GCA_043759595.1 Sulfurirhabdus sp.
GGATGAATTTGTCACGAAGAGACATATCTTTGCTAAGAATTATGATCAGTTTTTGGCTGAATTACCGGTGGTCACACCCTGGCAACATGCAGATAGTTATTCAGGTTTGCATTTGTATGTTATTCGCCTGAAGCTTGGAGAAATCAACAAAACACATCGCCAAGTGTTTGAAGCACTGCGTGAAGCAGGCATCGGCGTCAACTTGCATTACATCCCGGTATACCGCCAGCCTTACTATGAAGGCCTGGGATTCAAGGTGGGCTATTGTCCAGAAGCAGAGCAGTATTACGCCGAAGCGATCAGCCTGCCGATGTATCCAGGGTTGACCGCAGTGCAGCAAGACAAAGTGATCGAAGTATTACGTCAAATTACTACAATATGAAAATCGCTGTCATTCCTGCTCGTGGCGGAAGCAAACGTATACCGCGCAAAAACATCAAGCCATTCTGCGGCAAGCCGATGATCGCTTGGTCAATCGAGGCAGCCAAGGCATGTGGTTTGTTTGAGCATGTCATCGTTTCTACAGATGATGCGGAGATTGCTGAGGTTGCTAGGCAGTGGGGGGCAAAAGTCCCGTTCATGCGCCCTGAAGAGCTATCCAACGACCACGCGGGAACTACACCCGTCATCGCCCATGCCACGCAGTGGGCATTGGCTCAGGGGATGGATGTAGAGGCTGCGTGCTGTATCTACGCGACCGCACCATTTGTGCGAGTTGACGACCTCAAACGCGGATGGGAAGCGCTGGCGTCAGGCGATTGGGATTACGCCTTCACCGTGACCGATTTCGCAGCACCTATCTTCCGTTCATTCAAGCAAACTGTTGAAGGAGGAATAGAGATGTTCTTTCCAGAGCATTTCGCCACGCGTTCGCAAGACCTGCCAGTGGCCCTGCATGACGCAGGACAGTTCTACTGGGGGGGGGCTGCGGCATGGCTAGAGGGTAAGCGTATTTTTGATCGGAGCTCGAAGCCGGTAATGATCCCCCGTTGGCGAGTTCAGGATATCGACACACCGGAGGACTGGGAGCGGGCCGAGATATTGGCGCCCATTATCATGGGGCGTAAGGGTTGAGTATGCTCACGCATCACATCGCTTTCCGCGCTGATGCCTCCAGTCAGATTGGAACGGGGCACTTCATGCGCTGCCTAACCTTGGCGGAGGCACTGAAAAAACAAGGTGCGCAGATTCGTTTTATCAGCCGTGAACTGCCTATGCATTTGCGCGTTATGCTGGCAGGAAAGGGTATTGAATTCGTATCACCGGACAGTAATGTAAGACCATCACCCACCGACGACTTGGCGCATGCGCATTGGCTGGGAACCAGTCAAGCACAAGATGCGCAAGACACTCTCGATGTGCTATCCGACCAATCTTGGGATTGGCTAGTCGTTGACCACTATGCACTGGATTACCGTTGGGAGACCATGCTCCGACAAACAGCCAAGAAGATTCTGGTCATCGATGACATCGCAGATCGTCAACACGATTGCGATGTGTTACTGGATCAGAATTTCTATGCAGACATGCAGACTCGCTACACCGGCAAAGTACCATCCCATTGCGAATTATTGCTGGGGCCACGTTATGCGCTACTGCGTGATGAGTTTCGTCAGATGCACGAACAGATCAAGCCACGTACAGGGCCGGTCAAAAAAATGTTGGTTTTTTTTGGCGGCGTAGATGCCGATAATTACACAGGATGTGCAATTGAGGCGTTGTCCGAGATTGCAACGTCAGGTTTACAGGTCGATGTGGTGATAGGTGCACAGCATCCTTATCGTGATCAAATCAAAGCGGCATGTACGCAGCATGGATTTATTTGCCATGTACAAACCGACAAGATGGCGGAGTTGATGGGGGCTGCCGATCTGGCGATTGGTGCAGGAGGCTCCGCGACATGGGAGCGGTGTTGCGTGGGGTTGCCTACGCTGAGCCTATGTGTGGCAGCAAACCAGCAACAACAGATAGCAGATGCTGCACAGGGAGGTATGTTGTACGCGCCAGTGATCGGTGCGGATTTGACTGCTGTGATAAAAAGTCACACGATCACCCTCCTTGAAAATGGCAATCTTAGGAGGCTTATTTCGCGCACTGCGATGCAGACTGTGGACGGATATGGGGTGTTTCGTATCATCGGGAATTTAGGCTGCAGCGGGATTGAAATGAGAAAGGCCAATGAAAAAGATTCACCGAAGATATTCGAGTGGCGAAATCACGCAAGCATCAGAACGGTGTCAAGGAATGCCGACCCAATTACATGGGAAAATCATCAGAATTGGTTTGCTGATGTTATGTGTTATCAGGATAAAGTGCTGCTTATCGGGCAGATAGGTGAAACACCGATAGGTGTAGTGCGCTTTGACCCGCATGAGGACTTTGCTGAGGTTTCAATTTATCTAATTCCTTATACCAGCGGTACTGGGCAAGGGCGAAATCTTCTACTGAGCGCGGAGCAATGGCTCAAGGCTCACCTACCCGAGATCAAGTGCATTCGAGCCAGCGTACTTGGAGGCAACGAACCTTCGCACCGGCTATTTTTAGGGGCTGACTATCGAGTTGAAGCTACCCATTATTTGAAAAACTTTAATCGAACATGACAAAAGAACTCAAAATAGCAGACAAACTGATCGGACAGAATCATCCCCCCTTCGTCATCGCCGAAATGTCCGGCAACCATAACCAGTCGCTGGAGCGCGCGTTGGAAATAGTTGAGGCGGCGGCAAAGACCGGCGTGCATGCGCTGAAAATACAGACCTATACGCCAGATACCATGACGCTTGATCTGGATGAGCGCGAGTTTCACATCAGCGACCCGAATAGCCTGTGGGCGGGCACGTCCCTTTACAAGCTTTATGGTGAGGCATACACGCCGTGGGAATGGCACAAGCCAATTTTCGATCGCGCGCGTGAACTGGGTATCATCGCTTTTAGTACCCCGTTTGACGATACAGCGGTTGATTTTCTCGAAAGTCTGAATGTGCCGTGTTACAAGATTGCCTCGTTCGAGAATACTGATCTGCCGTTGATCCGCCGTGTGGCTGCAACCGGTAAGCCGCTAATTATTTCCACCGGTATGGCAACAGTAGCCGAGCTGGATGAGACTGTGCGTGCGGCACGTGAAGCAGGTTGCCAGGGTTTGATTCTGCTCAAGTGCACCAGCACTTATCCTGCCACTGCAGAGAACACCAACATTCTGACTATTCCGCATCTGCGTGAGTTGTTCGGTTGCGAAGTGGGCTTGTCCGATCACACCATGGGTTTGGGTGTGTCGGTGGCCAGCGTTGCTCTGGGTGCCACAGTCATCGAGAAGCATTTCACCCTTAACCGTGCCGATGGCGGGGTGGACAGCACTTTCTCAATGGAGCCTGCCGAGATGGCACAACTTGTTTTGGAAACCGAACGGGCTTGGCAAGCGCTAGGGAAAGTGAGCTATGGTGCAACAGACGCAGAAACGAAATCGATACAGTACCGGCGCTCCCTGTACATCGTAAAAGACATCAAAGCAGGCGAAGTATTAACCAAGGAAAATGTTCGCGCGATACGTCCGGGGTTAGGCTTGCCGACAAAATACCTGCCTATGCTGCTTGGACGTAGCATCAAGAAAGACCAAAAAAAGGGGACTGCATTGACTTGGGATTCAGTGGCGTGAGTCTAACAGTGTCTTTTTTGAAAAATAACCTTTGAATGAATCTATGAATACTGAATCTGATAATACGCTTCGAACCGATGTGGTTGAGCTGCGCCAGTTGATTCTGGGCATGCGGGCTGCTTATGCAAAGGGTGACAATGCCATGGAATACGCCCGTCAAGCAGTGGGTACTATCGGTAACTCGGTTGTTGCGACGCTGATTGCCTATGATCTTCAGGCGGGCTCCTATGTTGCGGGTGTACGTGAAAATCCAGAAGAGAATTTGCGTTGGTGTATTCAGTTGGCAAAAATTTTGGACCCCTTGCTCACTAAGCAAAGCTCGCTTCTTGAAGTGGGTTGTGGTGAAGCGACTACGCTTGCTGGAGTATTGCAACGTTTGACCAACACACCCACTCATGCACTCGGTTTCGACATCAGTTGGTCGCGCTGTACTGAGGGCCGTGGCTGGCTTACAGAAAAAAAAGTCCCCGCACGACTTTTTGTGGCGGATCTTTTTAATATTCCCTTAGAGGATGAGAGCGTGGATGTCGTTTACACCTCGCACTCGATTGAACCGAATGGTGAACAAGAAGAAGATGCAATCCGAGAATTGATGCGTGTCGCGCGTCGCGCCGTGGTTTTGATCGAACCGATTTATGAACTGGCAAGCGCCGCTGCTCAAACCCGCATGAGCAGCCATGGCTATATCCGTGGACTCAAGGAAACGGCTGAGCGCCTGGGAGCGAAAGTTAACGACTACCGCCTGCTCGGCTATACAAGCAACTCGCTTAACCCCAGCGGCTTGGTTCTGATTGAAAAAAATGGAATCAACAGGGCAGGTGTGGCCCCAGCCTGGCGTTGTCCGATTACGCATACACCGATGAGTGATATGGGAGATGTATTTGCGGGCGATAGATCCGGTTTAGCTTATCCCGTTTTGCGAGGCATCCCGCTGCTAAGAGCAGAGCATGGGGTGGTTGCCTCAAAAATTCTCGGATGATCATGCCCGATAAATCGGATTTCGTATCCTTGCTTTAATTTTGGAGCTGTTGGGTTAAATGAGCCATGCTCAAGCGGACGGAAACGGAGAGGTTTTTCTTGCTACGACAGCATTGGAAGACTATTGGGACACAACGAAGCCCATTGCGTTCCGCCGCTCGCTTTGTGTGGTGCAAGACCTCAAGGCGGGTGATGTGCTGACACGCGAGAATGTGCGTGCGATCCGGCCGGGGTTAGGCTTGCCGACAAAATGCCTGCCTATACTGCTTGGACGTAGCATCAAGAAAGACCAAAAAAATGGGACTGCATTGACTTGGAATTCAGTGGATTAATCGTTATAAATAGCATTTATATAATTTTTGAAAGGAAAAAAATGACAACCACAAAATACAAAAGTAATGTTTGGCAAGACAAGGAGCTGGCTGAAAAATATGTAAAGGCTACCGACACAAAAGAAGATATTTCATATCTTTTAGTCGAACAATATATGGAAGAACTTAAAAAGAGGGTAAGTTCTGGCGCACGTGTTTTGGATATGGGGTGCGGGACGGGCGTTGTAACTCTGGCGCTTGCAGATGCAGGATATCAGGTTACCAGTGTGGATATCAGCAATGAAATGCTGGACCAGTTAAGGGCAAAGATAGGATCAAAATCAATAGAGCTACATGTTGGCGACGTTTTTAATTTACCTGTGCCAGATGACTCATTTGATGCAATCGTCTCGCGCTGGGTATTGCCGCACTTTCCCGAGTGGCCATTGGCAGTTATAGAGGCTTCACATAAGCTTCATGCTGGGGGTTACCTGTTCTTTGATATGTGCAGTAACGAAAATGTTAAATTGGCAAAATCGATCGGTGAATTGAATCTGGATAATTTTGGATATTCGAATGATCCTGACCCGAAAAAAAATCACCTCTATTATGCTGCTGCTGAATACCAGGAGCTAAATCTCGCCGCCACGATTGCAGGGTTGGAACTGGTTGCAGTGCAGCCACACGGGTTCTTCAGGCAAAATGCGGTAATCGCCTCGGCTCTTGGCGGGGAGGGCTTCAACGCATATCGTAAAGAATTTGATGACCACTTTAAGAATCCAGATGTAAAGGCGTTCATCAAATGGTTCGAGTTTACGGTAACTCCTCGTTTACCTAGGGCAATGGTAAATGGAATGCTGGTGGTCATGCGTCGGCCGGAAGGCAAAAAAAGAGCAAAGTTAACAGATCATATCAAGAGACTATTTGGCAAATAATTTTGTGACGCGATATCAGTTAAAGATTTGAAGTAACAATAATTACTAGGCTATGTACAGCAACTCTTTATGTATTGAAGCCTGTGTTGTGAATGTAGAGATTTTGGAGGGGTTGTGAAAGGTGCTGTGCAAACTCAAGAAGTAAATAACATTGCAGAAAAACAACTTGAGGCTTTATGTGATGAGAGCCAAGCGACGAATAGTTTTATATGGCGCCTTTCCTATTGGACAGCGGAAGTGTATGGGTTTGGCAAATATATCAGGCAGTACGGTTATTTTCCAAAATGGTTGCCGCTATGCATTAACACAGATCACGGCCCGGGAACTAGGGACGCCCCTGCACCACATGAACTGACCTCGACAGCCCCCGTTCAGGTATACCACTCTTCAATCAGAGTTAAGCAGTGGAAGGGCGTGTCGAAAAAACCTTGCTACTGCATATATTCACCATTTGTTTTTTATCGTAGGAAAAACAATGTAAAACAATCCTCAGATGCCAGGGGGACCATTGCATTCCCGGCACATTCTACAGATGCGATTGATGATACTTCCGATATCCAAGTGTATATAGATCAGCTAAGAATGCTACCCGCAGAATTTCAACCAGTGAGTGTATGTTTGCATATGTCAGACATTAAAAAGGGACTGCATAAAAAATTTATCCAAAACGGTTTCACAGTGTACACAGCAGGTCACGCATTCAATGATGAGTTCATAGATAGATTTTATTCGATAGTAAAGAATTTCAAGTATTCAACCTCCAATTTGGCTGGTTCATATTTGTACTATTGCGTTGAATTGGGAGTGCCATTTTTTCTGTACGGTGAAGGGCCAGCATTTGTGAACAAATCCGATCCGAATATAGAGAAAGGCGTATACACCTCATATAAAAAGCAAAAATCATATCAGGAGTTGGTTGGTCTATTTTCTACTGCTTCTAACTCTGTGACCGAGGAGCAAAGAGCTTTCGTATATAGAGGGCTTGGGGTTGAAGACGGTCTGAGCCGAATTCAAATGTGCGCAACTTTATACTATTCATTGTTCAGATGTATTTTCAGGCTGAGTAACTTCAAATTCATATATGTGCAGCTTAAAAAAAGATGGCAGAGTACTCAATGAGTATTTCCGAATGGCCGTCAGATGATCTTGAGTATTTGGGGTGTTGCCCAGTTTGTGGAAGTGAGTCGAGGGAATTGCAGTATGCAGATCTTAAGGACAAGCTCTATGCGGTCTCAGGAACGTGGTCTTTCCATCGATGCATGGATTGCAAAGTTTGCTACTTAGACCCGCGGCCCAATATTGAAACGATTGGGCGTGCATATTCAACCTATCACACGCATGGGCCGGTGAACCCCAAAAATATTCCAAATAATGCGTTGATACAAGTGAAATTGGCGATAAAAAATGGCTGTTTAAACAGTATTTGGAAAACTTCGTTTCAGCCCGCATCTCCGCTATTGGCGCAATTGATTCTTAAGCTATATCCAGGTTGGATGGCGATGTATAGGCGCCAAACAATGCGCGATTTGCCTATTCCAGCTTGCGGAGAGCTGCTTGATATCGGATGTGGAAGCGGAACTTTTCTCCAGCTGGCAAAAGCCGTAGGGTGGTCTGTACAAGGTATCGACTTTGATGAAAAGGCTATTAATGTAGCAAGGGCAAATAATATCGATGCTAAATTGGGCGGAATAGAGTTATTTGATGGTAAAAAAGAGCTGTTTGATGTGATTACACTTAGTCACGTTGTGGAGCATGTTCATGATCCGCGTATGCTCTTGAAGGCATGCTGGAGATTGTTGAAACCAGGTGGAGTCTTCTGGATAGAATCTCCTAATTTTGATAGCTACGGGCGAAAATTGTTTGGTGCCAATTGGCGCGGCTTGGAAGCACCGAGGCATTTGGTGATTTTCAATACGGCTAACATGGCAAGACTGCTAGCCGAAATCGGTTTTAGAGATATTCAACACGCAGAATGGATGCCCCAACTCAAACCCATGTTTCAGGCCAGCAAAAATATCAAAAATGGCAATTCACCTGACGCAAGCAATCTAAACATTTTTGAGAAAGTAAAAATCGTGGTTACGGATATTCGATCAAGAACAAATATCAATGACAGAGAATACTTTACGTTTACTTGCAAAAAATAACATTACAAAGTTCAGTAGTGTCCGGCAATTTAACTCGGCCAGTTAAATATTAACTTGCTCGACAACAAGAAATAACATGTTTAGGGGTGTCGCCGATTTGAACGTGAGTTTTTTGTGAAACTGGATTTTTTACCACCAGGTTTCCCTTTATTCGCCCAGAAAAAATAGTGTTCGTACAACTCATGAAGCATTTACCCCTGCATACCTTTCGCCGCTGTGTGCGGCGCTATCCTGCCAAATACCTGACCAAGATATTCTCGCATCTCGATCAATTTCTAACCATGGCTTTCGTGCAGTTGGCCTACCGCGAAAGCCTGCGCGACATCGAATCTATCCGGCTAAATTGATGGACACTACAGACAAAAATTAAGGAATTATTTTGTTCAATATTGAGAATAATGAATCGCCGTTTGTATTCACGATCGTAGCTAGAAACTATTTGGGCCAGGCTTCTGTGCTTTTCGAGTCAGTGAAAGAGCAATGTGGGGATATCAAATTTTGTTGCTTTGTAGTGGATGGGTTTGACAACGATTCTGAAACTCCAGAATCATTGAGTAGTCATGTATATGATTGCAGAAAACTTGGCATTCC
>JAYVLG010000082.1:0-38071 GCA_043759595.1 Sulfurirhabdus sp.
ATCTAAGCGGGAAACTCGCCTCAAGATGAGACTTCCCGGGGGTTTAACCCCCCTAAAGGTTCGTCGGAGACTACGACGTTGATAGGTCGGGTGTGGAAGCGCAGTAATGCGTTAAGCTAACCGATACTAATTGACCGTGCGGCTTGATCCTATAACCTTAGGCAGTTTGCCGGAGCAATCAATTACCCTTACTTTACTTCTTCTATTCGTTAAAGTGCACCACAGCATGCTAAAGCGTTGAGCAATCAGCGCTTCACCAGTTATGCTTGGCGGCCATAGCGAGTTGGACCCACTCCTTCCCATCCCGAACAGGACAGTGAAACGACTTTGCGCCGATGATAGTGTGGATTACCCATGCGAAAGTAGGTCACCGCCAGGCTTCTATTCGAAAAACCCCTCCTAGCTTACGCTTCGAGGGGTTTTTTATTTTGTTTGTATTTTTTGGATCTTGGAAACAGGTTGTTTGAATTTATTATCTAAACTTATTGTTATTTTGATTCGATTGCTTGTTATTACGAACTAATTAACAATTTAGATTTCTAAGTTTTTATATCTTTGATATAATGGGCAATTAAATATGGGCTTTCAGCCCATTTTTTATTTGTGGTGAGGATAATGGATTTACATGCTTTGCTTGAATCTACTCTTGGTGGATTAGGCTATGAGTTGGTTGAATTGGAGTTGAGTAACCGCGGCAAGATGCTGCGTGTTTTTATTGATTCTCCCAATGGTATCAAAATTGAAGATTGCACTTTGGTGAGCAACCATTTGTCCAGGTTATTGGCTGTGGAACTTGATTATGATTATGATCGACTTGAAGTTTCTTCGCCAGGCCTAGATCGGCCACTTCGTAAGGAAGCTGATTTTAGACGCTTTGTTGGTGAAAAGGCCCAAATTAAAATGCGAATGCCAGTCAATGGGCAACGTAATTTTATTGGTGTGTTGCATGAAGTGCAGGAAGGTTTGTTGAAATTGGAAGTTGATGGCACTGTGCTGTCACTAGATTTGGCCGCTGTAGAGAAGGCTCGTCTAATACCTAATATTTAGCCGGAGGATGTATGAGTCGCGAAGTTTTGTTACTGGCAGATGCCCTTGCACGCGAAAAAAATGTTGATAAGGAAATTGTTTTTTCGGCTTTGGAGATGGCTTTGGCCTCGGCTACCAAAAAACGATTTCATGATGACGTTGATGTTCGCGTTGTGGTTGATCGTAGTTCTGGTGATTACGAAGCTTTTCGTCGCTGGCAGGTTGTACCTGCTGATGTACTTGAATTTCCTTCTAGAGAAATTTCTATTGATGATGCTCAGGAGAAAGATGCTGAGATTCAACTGGAAGAGTATATAGAAGAGCCTCTTGAAGCTATTGAATTTGGTCGAATTGGTGCTCAGGCTGCTAAACAGGTTATCTTTCAGAAAATCCGCGATGCTGAACGTGAACAAATTCTTACTGACTTTCTGATGCGCAAGGAACATCTTGTTACTGGTACGATTAAACGTATGGAACGTGGTAACGCAATTATTGAATCTGGTCGTATTGAGGCTTTGCTGCCACGCGATCAACTCATTCCAAAAGAAAATCTGCGGGTAGGGGATCGAGTTCGTGCCTACCTTTCACGTGTGGAGCGAGGTGGTAGAGGTCCGCAGCTTATTTTGTCACGCGTGGCACCAGAGTTTGTTATTAAATTGTTTGAGTTGGAAGTGCCCGAAATTGAAGAAGGCCTTCTTGAAATTATGGCGGCAGCTCGCGATCCTGGGGCACGGGCTAAAATTGCTGTTAAATCAAATGATCAACGGATTGATCCGATTGGAACATGTGTCGGTATGCGTGGATCACGGGTTCAGGCTGTTACTGGTGAGTTGGCGGGTGAGCGAGTTGATATTGTTTTGTGGTCTGCTGATCCCGCTCAGTTTGTTATTAATGCGCTTGCGCCTGCTGAAATCAGCAGTATTGTTGTTGATGAAGAAAACCATAGTATGGATGTGGTGGTTGAAGATGAGCAATTAGCCCAGGCTATTGGTCGTAGTGGTCAGAATGTCAGGTTGGCTTCAGAGTTGACTGGTTGGGATTTGAATATCATGACCGTCGAAGAAGCAGAGAAAAGAAGTGATCAGGAAATTTCGCTAGGCCGTCATTTGTTTATGGACAAGCTTGATGTAGATGAGGAAGTTGCTGATATTCTTGTGCAAGAAGGATTTAGCTCTTTGGAAGAGGTGGCGTATGTTCCGCTTTCAGAAATGCTTGAAATTGAATCTTTTGATGAAGAAACTGTTAATGAATTGCGCAGTCGTGCGCGAAATGCTTTGTTAACTGAAGCAATTGCCAGTGAAGAAGAAGTTGAACATGTGGCAGGGGATTTATTGACGTTGGAAGGCATGGATAATCAAACTGCCCGCTTGTTAGCATCGAAGGGTGTGAATACTTGGGATGATTTGGCTGATTTGGCCGTTGATGATCTGACTGAGATGACAGGTATGGAAGTTGAACGTGCTAAGCAGTTGATTATGGCAGCGCGTGCACCCTGGTTTGCGTAATAAATTGGATCGGAGTCCAGTATGGGACAAATGAATGTTGAACAATTTGCCAGTGAATTAAGTTTGCCGGTGGCTTTGCTTTTAGAGCAATTAAAAGATGCTGGTGTGACCAAATCGCACGCTGAAGATACGCTGACCGAACAGGATAAAACGCTGTTGTTGGAATATTTGCGCCGTGTTCATGGAGCAAAGGAACAAAAGAACAAAATTACGCTGACGCGCAAGCAAACTTCTGAGATTAAAAAATCTGACAGCACAGGTAAGGCACGCACTATTCAAGTTGAGGTGCGTAAAAAGCGTGTGTATGTCAAACGCGAGTCAGAGGAAGTGGTTGCTCCAGAAATTGAATCTGCTGATTTGCAGGAAGCCTCTCAAGTTTCTGAAGTGGCTGATAAGGTCGCAGTGCCCGTAGTAACTGAAATGCCGGTTGTTGAAGAAGTTATTACTGCTGAAGTTGTAGAAGTGGCTGAAATTGAAGAATTGGCTGAAAGTGCGGCTACTGAAGAAGTCCCCGAAGTTGCTGCAGTTGAAGTGGTAGCTCAATCTCCAATAGTGGAGGAAGTTGCTGAGAATATTGCAGTTCCCGAGGCTGAAGCACCTAAAACTGCCTCTCCGGTTGTCAGAGTGCTGGATGATGAGCAAATTGCTTTAAGAAAGGAAGAGGCGCGGAAGCAGGCTGAACTGATAGCACGTCAAAGTGCAGAAATTCGTGTTAAACAAGAACGAGAACTGGCAAAAAAACAGGCGCTTGAAGCTCCTAAAATTGCAGCCGCTGCTAAAAAAGTAGCGGATGAAGCCGCTGCCGAAGCTAAAGCTAAAGCCCCTGTTGCAGTTGCAACTCCTGTAACTCCTGCTGCTCCCGCTACTTCAACTGCAGGAACTTTACATAAACCTGCAGTCAGTCCAGAAGAAAAAGCCGCAAAAGCTGAAAAGAAGGGTGCCAAAAAACCTGCTAAAGAGGTGGGCGCATGGAATGAAGGCGGCACTAAAAAGCGTGGAATCAAAGTTCGTGGAGATGTAGGCGGTCGCGATGGATGGCGTGAGCGAAAAACACGTAATAAAGTGGTAGATGAAGGCCCACATGCTTTTTCAATGCCTACTGAACCTGTAGTTCATGAAGTGATGATCCCTGAAACTATTTCGGTTGCAGTGTTAGCACAAAAGATGACAGTTAAGGCTGCTGAAGTCATTAAAGCCCTGATGAAAATGGGTTCCATGGTGACAATTAATCAGGTGCTGGACCAAGAAACTGCCATGATTGTTGTAGAAGAGATGGGGCACATTGCTAAACCGGCTACACTGGATAATCCAGAAGCCTTTTTGGTTGATGTCGAGGAGCCTCATGAGTTGATTTTAGAACACCGTGCGCCTGTTGTTACTGTTATGGGGCATGTGGACCACGGTAAAACTTCATTGCTGGATTATATCCGTCGTACGCGGGTAGCAAGCGGTGAGGCGGGTGGTATTACTCAGCATATCGGTGCGTACCATGTTGAAACTGATCGCGGTATGATTACTTTCCTTGATACTCCTGGTCATGAGGCATTTACTGCTATGCGTGCACGCGGCGCCAAGGTGACGGATATGGTTATTTTGGTGGTTGCTGCTGATGATGGTGTGATGCCGCAAACGATTGAGGCTATTCATCATGCGAAGGCCGGTAATGTACCGATGATTATCGCCGTGAATAAAATAGATAAGCCTGAGGCTAACTCTGAGCGAATTAAGCAAGAGTTGGTAGCGCAAGGTGTTGTTCCAGAAGATTGGGGTGGCGACACCATGTTTATTGAAGTGTCTGCCAAAACTGGACAAGGTATCGATGCATTGCTTGAAAGTTGTTTATTGCAGGCTGAAGTTCTGGAGTTGAAAGCAGCTAAAGATGCGCCTGCCAAAGGCATTGTTATTGAAGCTCGTCTGGATAAGGGGCGTGGGCCGGTTGCCACAATCTTGGTTCAGTCAGGTACATTGAAACGTGGTGATGCTGTTCTTGCTGGTGCTGCGTTTGGTCGCGTTCGAGCCATGCTGGATGAAAATGGTCAGCCAGTCCAAGAGGCGGGCCCGTCCATTCCAGTTGAAATTCAAGGACTGTCTGATGTACCAATGGCTGGTGAAGAAGTGATTGCGATTGCTGATGAGCGGAAAGCGCGTGAAATTGCGATGTTCAGGCAAGGTAAGTTCCGTGATGTCAAACTGGCCAAGAAGCAAGCAGCAAATCTGGAAAGCATTCTCGGTCAGATGGAAATGGGTGAGGGTGAAGTTAGAACATTACCGCTTATTATCAAAGCTGATATGCAGGGTTCCTATGAAGCGCTTTCACATTCATTGCAGAAACTTTCTACGGATGAAGTGAAGGTGAACATTATCCATAGCGGTGTTGGTGCGATTACAGAATCTGATATCAATTTGGCTTTGGCATCCAAGGCGGTGATTATTGGCTTTAATACCCGGGCTGATGCAACTGCAAGAAAACTTGCTGATTCATCTGGCGTGGATTTACGTTATTACAACATTATTTATGATGCGGTAGATGAGATTAAGGCCGCTATGTCCGGGATGTTGCCGCCAGAGCGTAAGGAAAGCATTATTGGTCTGGTTGATATTCGAGAAGTATTCAGAATATCCAAGGTCGGTTCTGTTGCTGGTTGTTATGTTCTGGATGGTCATATAAAACGTGGATCATCTGTGAGAGTGCTGCGTGACAATACAGTTATTCATACAGGTGAACTAGATTCGCTTAAGCGGTTTAAAGATGATGTGAAAGAGGTCAAGGCTGGTTTCGAGTGTGGCCTTACTCTTAAAAATTTCAATGAGATTAATGTTGGTGATCAACTGGAAGTATTTGAAGTAGTCGAGATTGCGCGTACGTTGTAACCCCCGGGGATTGCTGGTGAAATCCTGTAATCCCCATTTCTGAATCCAACAAGGTAGCTATGCCAAAAGACTTTGCTAGAACACAGCGTGTTGCCGATCAGATTCAGCGTGAATTGTCTGATATAATTCGCACGGAATTGAAAGACCCGCGCGTTGGCTTGGTGACCATAACAGATGTAGATGTAACTCAGGACTATTCCCATGCCAAGATTTTCTTTACTTTGATGGGTGATACTTCTTTAGCGCCGCAATCGCAGTTGGGGCTGGAACGTGCGGCGGGTTTCCTACGCAGTCAGTTGGCGCATCGCATGATGCTTCGTACAGTGCCTCAGTTGCATTTTGTTTATGATACTTCTGTTGAACGTGGGGTGCATTTATCCCATTTAATCGATGTGGCAGTAGCAGAAGATAAATCCCATCTGGAAGATGACGAATCCTGATCGTTATAAACTCTTCCTGCCTTAACTTTCCGTAGAGAGCATATTGCAAGTCAAGCGCATCAAACGTGTTATTAGTGGCGTGTTATTGTTGGATAAGCCTCATGGTATTTCTTCAAATGGGGCTTTGCAACAGGTCAAACGTCTATATCAGGCAGCTAAAGCGGGGCACACAGGGAATTTGGATCCGATTGCTACGGGGTTGCTGCCTGTTTGTCTGGGAGAGGCGACAAAGTTTTCTCAATATTTGCTGGATGCCAACAAAACTTATCAGGCACGTATGAAGTTGGGTCAAACGACCACTACAGGTGATTCTGAGGGAGACGTTCTCGCGCAAAAACCGGTCAATATTCATCTTGCTCAAATTGAAAAACTGCTACCTCAATTTACAGGTGAGCTGAGTCAGGTTCCGCCTATGTACTCGGCATTGAAGCATCAAGGTAAGGCTTTATACACCTATGCGCGTGCAGGCATTGATATTGATCGCCCGCCAAGAAATATAACTATTTACAGCTTAAGTATTGATGAGTTTAGTGGTGATGAGCTTGTTATAACCGTTTCTTGTAGTAAGGGAACCTATATACGCGTTTTGTCAGAAGATATAGGAAATGCGCTAGGCTGTGGAGCGCATTTGATTGAATTGCGCCGCACTGAAATTGGTAAATTCAAAATAGCGGATGCGTTGACTATTCCGCAGTTGGAAGCGATGAGTTTAGAAGGGCGTGATGCGCAGCTGCTTTCAGTTGATTGCCTCATCCACAATTTGCCCCCCGTCCATCTGGATGCCGATAGCGCATTTTATTTTCAGCAAGGTCAGGCAGTTTGGCAAGCAAAACAAGTGCATAAAGGACAAGTTCGTGTGTACGACACGGAAAGGAACTTCCTTGGACTGGCTGAAATAGATAGTGATGGGAAGGTTGCGCCAAAACGCGTGGTTGTTCGTAATGTGGCAGTGTAGTTTATTTATTGAATTTACTTGAAAAACAAGCACGATTGCCTGTAAAATATCGGGATAAATATGAGCCGCATTCTATGGGGTCAGATTTACGCAAGGAATATCTATCGGTTGATATGGAGTTCCTTATACCATCCCTGGTGGATGGGGCAGATCAACGACATCTAAAATATTGGAGAAAAAATGTCAGTTTCAACCACGCAAAAAGCACAAATTGTGCAAGATTATCAAAAAGCTGTAGGCGATACAGGTTCCCCGGAAGTTCAGGTAGCATTGTTAACCGCACGTATCAATGACTTGACCGGCCACTTTAAGGCGCATGTTAAAGATCATCATTCCCGTCGTGGTTTGTTGAAAATGGTTAGTCAGCGTCGTAAGTTGCTGGATTATTTAAAGCGTAAAAATGCCGATAGCTATCGCTCATTGATTGAGCGTCTTGGCTTACGGAAGTAACAGAAGTTTAAAAAAGGGGTTGGCAATTGCCAACCCCTTGTTTCTTTCTGGGAGCGTTAAGCTTCGAATGTGCTCGTAGTTCTAGTTAAAGGATAGAGATTTGAATATCAAAAAAACATTTATGTACGGTCGCAACCAGGTGACAATGGAAGTTGGTGAGATTGCTCGTCAAGCCCATGGTGCGGTGATGATTACAGTGGATGATACTGCTGTTTTGGTAACTGTTGTTGGTATGAAAGATGTTAAGCCGGGACAGGATTTTTTCCCGTTGACAGTGGATTATCAGGAAAGAACCTATTCAGCGGGTAAGATTCCTGGTGGTTTCTTTAAGCGCGAAGGTCGCCCATCCGAGAAAGAAATTCTTACCTCCCGCTTGATTGATCGTCCATTGCGCCCTCTGTTTCCTGAAGGTTTCTACAACGAAGTTCAGATCGTTGCGACAGTGATGTCTTCCAATCCCGAAGTTGATCCTGATATTGTTTCTTTGCTGGGTGCATCTGCAGCGATGGCGATTTCCGGAATTCCTTTCAGTGGACCGATTGGTGCTGCTCGCGTTGGTTATGTTGATGGTCAATATGTATTGAACCCGACCCCAGCTGAACTGGCGAAGAGTGATCTGGATTTGGTGGTTGCAGGTACGCAACAAGCAGTTTTGATGGTGGAATCAGAAGCGAAAGAGCTACCTGAAGATGTCATGTTGGGGGCTGTTGTTTTTGGTCATGACCAGATGCAAGCCGTGATCAATGCGATCAATGAACTGGTTGATGAAGTTTCTCCTGAGCAATGGGACTGGGCAGCGCCAGAAAAAGACATGGCGCTGATCGAAAAAATTTCCCAGTTGGCAGAAAACGATGTGGCTGAAGCTTACAGAATTAAAGAGAAGCAAGCGCGCTATGCCAAAGTGGACTCTATTCGTGAGCGTGTACTTGCTGAGCTGATTACTGCAGATTCTGATAGTGGTATGACTAATGTTGTTAAGAATGCATTCCAGGATTTGGAAGCCAAGATAGTTCGCGGACAAATTCTTGCTGGTGAGCCGCGTATTGACGGACGTGATACTCGCACAGTGCGCCCGATTACCATTCGCACTGGTGTATTACCGCGTACGCATGGTTCCGCATTATTTACCCGCGGTGAAACTCAGGCATTGGTAGTCGCAACATTGGGTACAGCGCGTGATGAACAGATTATTGATGCGTTGCAGGGCGAATATCGTGATCGCTTCATGCTGCATTACAACTTCCCACCGTACTCTACCGGTGAAACAGGTCGTGTAGGTACGCCTAAGCGTCGTGAAATCGGTCATGGTCGTTTGGCTAAGCGTGCGCTGGTTGGCGTTTTGCCAAGCGCTGATGATTTTTCTTACAGTATGCGTGTGGTTTCAGAAATTACCGAATCTAACGGTTCAAGCTCAATGGCCTCAGTTTGTGGCGGATGCTTGTCTCTGATGGATGCAGGTGTCCCATTAAAAGCACCTGTAGCAGGTATTGCGATGGGTTTGATTCTGGAAGGTAATCGCTTTGCTGTGTTGACAGATATTCTGGGCGATGAAGATCATCTGGGCGATATGGACTTTAAAGTCGCTGGTTCAGAGGCGGGTGTGACTGCTTTGCAGATGGATATCAAGATCAACGGTATTACCAAGGATATTTTACAAGCTGCTTTGGCTCAGGCTAAAGAAGGTCGTATGCATATTCTGGAGATCATGAAAAGCTCCATGCCTGGCCCACGTGTCGAAATTTCTGCCTATGCGCCACGCATGATTACCATGAAGATCAACCCTGAAAAAATTCGGGATGTGATTGGTAAAGGTGGTGCGGTTATTCGTGCATTGACCGAAGAAACAGGTACTTCTGTAGATATCGCTGAAGATGGTACGGTAACTATTTCATGTGTTGCGCCTGATGCATGTGATTTGGCTAAGAAACGTATCGAAGATATTACGGCTGAAGTAGAAGTCGGTAAGACCTATGAAGGTACCGTATTGAAGTTGCTGGACTTTGGTGCCATTGTAAGCGTATTGCCAGGTAAAGATGGTTTGTTGCATATTTCCCAGATTGCACATGAACGTGTAAATACCGTTTCTGAGCATTTGAAGGAAGGCCAGGTTGTAAATGTCAAGGTGCTTGAGGCTGATGAAAAAGGTCGTTTGCGTCTAAGCATGAAGGCGTTGCTGGAAGCACCAGCTAAGCCAGAACAAGTGCAATAAAGTTAATTGCGTTTCAGCTAAAAAGGCAACCATTTTGGTTGCCTTTTTAGATTTTTCTGAATAGAAAATGTTTTTAAAACGAATATTGTTTTTAGTTGTTGTCGCTTGACAGAAAAGATTGCCACCAGCGCTTCCTGTTGGCAGGTATGATCCCTTTTGGGTGAAGCTCAATAGGGGGCATAGTACTCATGATCCATCCTGGAAGTGGGGGATTTTTGCTTGATCCGCAAGATACACCCAGATTGTTTGGGTCGTATATTTTGATAAAACTGGGGTTGTCCAGGTTATCTGCATAAACAATGCCGCAATAACTTTCGTGATGGTCATCATGCAGAAGTTCGTCAATACGCTTAATAAAACCAGTCACTTCATCCGGGGTTGAAGTCGCCTCTGGAAGAGCTTCACCAATGGCGTAAATATACCAACCATTTTGTGTGTTGATTTTGGGCCAGAAATCTTCCAGTTGCTTCCAGGAAAGCAGGCTATACAATAACCCTGTCATTTGCTTTTCAAAGCTGATTGGTATTTGGGTTTTAATCGCGGTAGACATGATAATTTCTCAAGCTGATTTTGTTGAATTCTGCGGCGTACTCAACAGCTATTTTTTGATTTTTATTGTTAGCTGGAGAGTCATGCCGGCTTTTAGATAATCTTTGTTGTAACCAAAAGCCGGATGAGTTTATTTTGCAACTTGTTTCTCACGCATTTCATCCAATGTCTTGCAGTCAATGCATAAAGTGGCAGTCGGGCGTGCTTCCAGTCTTTTTAAACCGATTTCTACACCACAGCTTTCGCAGAAGCCATAATCACCATTTTCAATTTTAGTGATAGTTTCGTCGATTTTCTTGATAAGCTTGCGTTCACGGTCACGATTGCGCAGTTCCAGTGCCATGTCAGATTCCTGGCTGGCGCGGTCATTGGGGTCGGCAAATACGGTGGCCTCGTCTTGCATGGTATGTACAGTACGATCAATATCCTGGCTGAGTTCGGCTTTCCAACTTTCAAGGATTTTGCGAAAATGCGATTGTTGCTTGTCGTTCATGTATTCTTCGTTCTTCTTCAGAACATAGGGAGTGAACTGTTTGTGTAATTCTGAGGTCATTGTATTCGTACCTGTATCCTGTCAAAAGCAAATGTATCTTAATACCAGAATTGGCATGATATCGCAAATTTATTGTTTAATGAAAAGGAAGTTTGTATGGCTTTGGAAGCTTTAATATTCGACGTAGATGGCACTTTGGCTGATACTGAAAGGGATGGTCATAGAGTGGCATTTAATGCCGCATTCCATGAGTTTGGACTGGATTGGAATTGGGACGTTGAATTGTACGGAAAGCTGCTGGCAGTCACCGGTGGCAAAGAACGGATGAACTATTTTGTGGACCAGTTCCACACGCAGTATGAAAGGTCAGCAGACTTTGATGATATGGTAATAGCGCTGCACAAGGCTAAAACCCGTCATTATACGGAGTTGTTGGCTCAGGGAGGGATACCTATGCGGCCTGGTGTAGTTCGTCTGCTAAATGACGCTAAAAGAGCAGGGTTACGTCTTGCGATCGCGACGACCACTACGCCCGAGAATGTGACTGCGCTTTTGAAAAACAGTTTAGCTGCTGATGCTGAAAACTGGTTTGAGGTGATTGCAGCCGGAGATATCGTTCCCGCTAAAAAACCGGCACCGGATATTTATGTGTGGGCGCTGGAGAAAATGAAGCTGGATCCATCAAAATGTCTGGCGTTCGAAGATTCTGAGAACGGAATTAAATCCAGTATGGGGTCAGGGTTGAAAACCGTGATTACCATCAATGATTACACAACCACTCATGACTTTGCCGGTGCTATTGCCGTGCTGAGTGACCTGGGTGAGCCGGAACAGCCTTTTAACGCCTTGGCGGGTGATGTGCAGGGTAAGTCGTATGTGGATTTAGATCTCTTGCAACACTGGCATAGCTTGCCGGTTTAATTGGTCATAGCGGGTTATGGCGATTTGCTGCTTCCAGCGTATTTTCAAGCAGGGTAGCAATCGTCATTGGCCCCACTCCCCCAGGGACAGGGGTAATCCATGCGGCACGTTGTGCAGCAGTTTCAAATACGACGTCGCCACAAAGGCTGCCATTTTCCAAGCGGTTAATGCCAACATCAATGACAGTGGCACCTTCTTTTACCCATTCTCCTTTGATCAGATGGGGTTTTCCAACAGCTACAATGAGAATGTCTGCTTCGCCGACAAAACCGGGCAAGTCTTTAGTGAATCGGTGAGTGGTGGTAACGGTGCAGCCTGCCAAAAGCAATTCCAGTCCCATTGGTCGCCCAACAATATTGGAAGCGCCCACAATAACCGCATGTTTCCCTTTTAAATCGTCGGTGGTGGTCTTGAGCAGCGTCATCACGCCATAAGGTGTGCAGGGTCGCAGAGTAGGTATTCTTAAAGCGAGACGCCCCACGTTATAGGGGTGGAAACCATCCACATCCTTATCCGGGTGAATGTGCTCAATGATGGTTTCGCTCTCAATATGATGCGGTACGGGCATTTGAACCAGGATGCCATCGATATGCGGGTCGTCGTTTAATTTTGAGATCAGATTCAATAATGCTTCTTGTGAAGTGGAAGCGGGTAAATCATGTGATACAGAGGTGATGCCAGTTGTTTCGCAAGCACGGCGTTTATTTCTTACATAAATAGCAGAAGCGGGATCATCACCAACTAAAATGACGGCTAATGCTGGAGGACGTTTCCCTTTTTCTTGTCGAAGTATGACTTTCTGTTTGATATTAGAGAGAATATTGTTCGAAATTGCTTTGCCATCTATTATGCTTGCAGACATGTTGTTTGAGTCTTGTGTTCTTGAGAAAGCATTATCATCTCATTATTGGATATAAAAACTCAAGAAGTGGATTGACCTTTTTATTTTGAGCATGTATATTAGCGGCCTTTGGTGCAGTTAATACCTGAAGCAAGGGTAACAAACCAAAAGTTGTGGAATGACATGTCGGGGTGTAGCGTAGCCTGGTAGCGCGCCTGGTTTGGGACCAGGATGTCGGGAGTTCGAATCTCTCCACCCCGACCACATTTTTCACGCCAGGTTGAGTATTGTGCCCGTAGCTCAACCGGATAGAGCACCAGCCTTCTAAGCTGGGGGTTACAGGTTCGATTCCTGTCGGGCACACCAAATTTTTTGGCAAATCGAAATTAATTCCCTCTCAATGGTGGCTGTAGCTCAGTTGGTAGAGTCCCGGATTGTGATTCCGGTTGTCGTGGGTTCGAGCCCCATCAGCCACCCCAAAACTCCTATATAATTTCTGTTGTTAATTTTTTCATTAAATCGTTAGTTGAAGCTGGATTCCGCTTGGTCCTCAATTTGGGTATGTGGGTGATTGATCATGCTGGCACTAACTGAACTTCTTAATGATTTATACAATAAGGAATATCGCTTGAGCGAGCTAAGTCCCGGTAAGCAGAAACTTTCCACTATCAGGTTAATCGTCGCTATTTCTTCGCGCGCGTTATTTGATCTGGATGATAGTCATCGCGTGTTTGAAGAGGAAGGGGAGGAAGCTTATTCCCGATACCAGATTGAACATGAAGATAATCCGCTGGCGCCCGGAGTGGCTTTTCCTTTAGCCAGAAAGTTGCTGGTGTTGAATACCGATCCCAAGTTCCCTCAAGTTGAAATTGTGCTGATATCCCGGAATAGTGCGGATACCGGGTTGCGTGTGTTTAATTCCATTCGACACCACGGTTTGGATATTACGCGGGCGGCATTTACGCGTGGAGAGGCGCCTTATCGTTATATCCAGTCTTTCGGTGCGCATTTGTTTTTATCGGCGAATCCGGGTGATGTGACTAGTGCGCTGGAGGCTGGGATTGCAGCAGCGACGATTCTGCCTTCTGCGCCGGGAAAAGGGGAACACGAGCAGCTCAGAATTGCATTTGATGGTGATGCAGTCATTTTTTCGGATGAAGCTGAGAAGGTGTATGCGGAAAGTGGGCTGGATGCGTTTAATCTCAGCGAGGTTGAGGCTAAGAACCAGCCGCTTTCTGGTGGACCGTTCAAGTCGTTTCTTTCTGCCTTGCACGCCATCCAGAATGAATATCCTGCCAATGCATCTCCTATTCGTACTGCCCTCATTACAGCCAGAGGCGCACCTGCTCACGAACGGGTGATCCGTACCTTACGCAGCTGGGGGATTCGTATTGATGAGGCGCTTTTTCTGGGTGGCATGGATAAAGGTACTTTCCTGAATAGCTTCGGAGCGGACATTTTCTTTGATGATCAGCGCAGGCATTGTGAATCTGCTGCGGATTATGTGGCTACTGGCCATGTGCCCTATGGGGTTAAAAACGCTACTTAATCTGGTTTTTCCTGATTGCCAGCAGTCGTTCGAATTCCAGCATAAAAGCAGATTTAGCTTCAAATGGATTCATAGGTTTTATTATTTCCGGTAGAGGGTCAATGCCGTTCAGATATTCCCAGTCTTCAACAGAGTAGGGCATCAGATCCCGTTTTTCTGTAGCTAACGAGATTAGGTCTGCTGTCTTGATCGGGCTGTAATTGCTGAAATCCAGGTTGAATTCCTGAGCAATGATATCGGTTACCCGATCTTCAATGTTGGCAAATGCCGGCAACAATATTTTGAGGGGCTTAACCATGTCACCCAGGTAAGCTTCGGCAGCATCGTGCAGTAATGCAGCCAGTTTGAGGTTGTCGTCAACCAGTGCGGAAACAATCAGACTGTGCTGGGCGACTGAATAAAATTCGCAGGTTTGACCATTAAAACGGCACTGGAAAGATAAACCATGGGCAATGTCTTCTATGGCGACTCTGTCGATGCGTGGTTCAAGCGGATAGAAGCGATTGCCAAGAAAAGTTGAGACGTATGTGGTTTTTTCAATGAGGCTATTTTGCATCGGATGAGTTCTGTTTGATGGCGATCTTAAAAATTGATTGTGATTGGATTATGCGCTTTAAGAAGCTCATGGCGTGAGCCAGTCAAAAATTATATTTTGCCACGTTAATTGATTCGCAGGGTTTGATTGATAGCAACCAGCGCTTCACGAAGCCCTCCGGCAACAATATTTACCGGTTCTGCTAACATCAGGTTAAGCGGGTAGCCGAAATCTTCAATCGCAAACCCTTCAGCATCGAATATTTTTTTCTCGTGTTTGATTTGTGGCTGATTGTCGCCATGCTTAATGCGCTCAATGAGCGGTATTGTGGAGTGCGTGTAACCGACGACCTGTTTGCCAAGCGCCAAGGCATATCCTGCCTCTACGCATGTGCCGCTATCCGGCTCTGCTCCTCTGAATGGATTCAGGTTGGCGATGATGACATCAGCAGACCGTAGCAGAGAAATGTTGGCATGAAAAATTTCTTTTGGTGTTTGCGCATCACCATCCATGGGCAGAAGTGCTTCGTGCCCATGCTCTGCACAGAGCGTACGCGTTTCTTCAGCCCAATTGAGGGCGTCAGCTCGAAAAATATCGGGGCCAGCAATATATATCTTCATGTGAGTAAATTCAGGGATGTCATGCCTAGATTAACATGGGAGTGATCTTGCAGTTTGAAAACATGTTCAAACTGCAAGTTAGTGCCTGGTGAAGCCAAGTGTGATAATTGGTGTGCAGATTATATTTTTTCATGTTCGCCGCCAAGCGCTGAAACAAGATCGCTTAGTAAAGGTGATAGTTCACCTGTCATTAAAGCGAAATCTGCTGCAAATTGTTCTTCAGCAGTTTCTGCCTGTGATTCTGCCTCTTCTTTGATGATATCCAGAAAACTGAGTTGTTTTACTTGCAGCTGATCATTCAGTGCAAAAGAAATTCGGTCATTCCATGTCATGGCCAGTCTGGTAGCCGTTTTACCTTCAGCAAGGTGTGCGCGAATCTCTTCAACATCTAGCGGATGTCGCGAGTAACGAACCGTCGCCTTTTCTTCGTTGGGAGCTTGCAGCACGCAGTCACGGTTAATGCTGAAACCGGCAGGGGCTTCCCCTGTTGCCAGCCAGGTTGTCATTGCAGAAGTTGGTGATTGCTGGGTTTTCAGAAGAGAAAGCGGCAAGTCGTCTAATGAGTCAAATAATAATTTCTGAACCTCTTCTGATTTTGCTGCATTTGCGGCGTCTATAATCAACCACCCATTTACGGGATCAATCCACACAAACGTGGTGCTGCGGCGAGTGAAAGCACGAGGCAGTAGTTCATCGGTCACATTTTCTTTGATTTCACGGGATTGTTTACGGCCGAGTTTGTAGCCCTGTTGCTCTTCCATTTCAGCAATACGTTCGTTTGCGATTTGGTTGACCACTGAAGAAGGTAAAAGTTTTTGCTCTGTACCCATGGCGATCAGAAATTGCTGGTTCTGGCTAAAGACGAGATTTTCATCTTTTCTGGGGGATATCCAGCCTCGGCTTTGCATGTCCATACTGCCGCAACGCTGAAAAATATGGCGTGCAAGCTGTGTTTCCATTTGTTTGGCTGTGATTTCCCAGTTGGCAGATAATCGATATATTTGAAGGTTTTTGAACCACATAGTTAAACTCAAGACGGGAAAAAGATGCATATTGTACAGTCTGGGGCAGGTAAGCTGGCTATTTTTCGTGGCAATTAAAATTGTAAAGACGTGGTTTGTGTTTTCGTTATAATTTTGATAATTCGGGGCATCCGTGTGACAAATTGGGTCTTGAATATGCCCAGTAAAATAATTCAATCAATACCATCTGTTATCTGTTTTCCGGTGATTCATGAACGTTCACTGGCGTTGGATTATCGTGCCAAGGTAACACCATGGCTGGATATGCAGCCCTTTGCGCAATATTTACTTCATCTTGACAGTGAACCTTCGGAAAAAACGAAGTGGTTTGGTATGTTTTTTCAGCTTGAAGTGTAAATAAAAAATTAGTTGAATCAGTTTGTTGCATAATTCTGTTTCATTCCCTACTTCATTTTGCCAATATGTGAACTAATATAAAAGTCATCTTTCTGTTGCTACTTGTTTAGACAAGGAGGCGTGTGATGGCTACAGCACTTCATTCGGTTTCGGGGCTGGATTTTCGTCCTGCCTCTCACTTGCACCCTTCCCCGAGGGATTGGCGGGATCAATTTATTTATTTTTTGTTGGTTGATCGCTTTGATAACAACGCTCCCGATTTGCAGCCGTTTAAACCGGGCATTACGCCAACAGGTCGAGATCCTGAAAAGGGCCATCGTTTTCAGGGTGGTAATTTAAAAGGCATAACCCGTCGACTGGATTACATAAAAGGATTGGGCTGCACAACTATCTGGCTAAGTCCTATCCTTAAAAACAGACCAGATCTGGCTGACACCTACCATGGGTATGGTATTCAGGATTTTATGCACGTGGATCCCCGTTTTGGCACATTGCAAGACCTGCAGGAGTTAACAGCAGAGGCACATTCGAGGGGAATGTATGTCATTCTGGATGTGGTGCTCAATCACACTGGAGACGTATGGAAATACCCTGATGATAATCCGTATTACTTTTATGAAGATCAGACATTCCCTTTTGGTGGCTGGCGTGAAGCGAATCCAGTACCCGATTTTCAGGATGATGATGCAATCTGGCCGGTGGAATTGCAAACCCCTGACGCTTTCAAACGCCGGGGGCAGATACGTGACTGGAATGATCCGGTTGAGGCGAGGGATGGTGATTTTTTAAGCCTGAAGGAGCTTGACCTTCCGCGCCCAACGGTTCTGGATACGTTAATCAAAATTTATAAATACTGGATTGCTACAGCAGATCTTGACGGATTCCGGATTGACACAGTCAAGCATATGGAAAGTTCGGCGACCGCAATTTTTTGCAACGCAATGCGCGAGTATGCGAAGCGAATTGGTAAATTTAACTTTTTTTTATATGGTGAAATCGTTGCAGATGATGCAACGATTCAAAAATACATTGGCAGAAATAGCCGCATAGAAGGAACCAATGAGCGCTTCCCGGCCCTGGATGCCGCACTGGATTTTCCATTGTATTTTTTGCTTGAAGACGTCATAAAAGGGTTTGTCAGTCCCGCATTTTTACGGAATCGCTATGAAGAGTTTTATGATTTGTACGTAGATCATGGTGAAGCCGGACGGTATTTTGTGACCTTTTTAGATAACCATGATCAGATGGCCAGGCCTTACTGTCGTTTTATGTACAATAATCCGTACCAACGGCAAGCGGTCCTTGCTATAGGTTATTTGCTTACCAGTCAGGGTGTGCCGTGCATCTATTATGGAACAGAGCAGGGCTTTGATGGTGCCGGATCAGATGATAGTTATGTCAGGGAGTGCATGTTTGGAGGTTCCTGGGGGGCATTTAACAGCACCGGAGGACATTTCTTCAATTCAGAACACCCTGTTTATAAAGCGATTCGTATTGTTGCCAGAATTCGTAGCAAAGAACCTGCATTGCGCTATGGTCGGCAATATTTCAGAGAAACCTCTGAAAATGGGCTGGATTTTGCTCAGCCAATGGATGGGCATTGTACGTTGGCGTATTCACGGATTCTGGACACGGAAGAAGTTTTAGTATGCTTGAATTTAGATGATCATCCCCGTTCGGACTATATAACAGTGGATGCTAAGCTAAGCGGGAAGGGGCGAATGATGGAGGATATGATGCATGGAGGTAAAGTGAAGATTCAGGAAATGAATAATCGTGCCTATGTTCAAGTAATGTTGCCGGCACACGGCATGGCGATACTGAAGTGTGAATAGCCCATAATAAAGATAAATTAAGGATTTTTAAACTGGTGCGGATAGTGAGACTCGAACTCACACGCCTCGCGGCACTGCCCCCTCAAGACAGCGTGTCTACCAATTCCACCATATCCGCAAAGAGGGATAACCAGACCATATTATAAATGGAAATTTCGGATGAAACTGCCGGTAATTTGGTCTGTGTTAATTATGCTATCTACGACGTCCAAAGGTTTTAGGACGTGATTCATTTACTTTTAAAGGGCTGCCTTTAAGATCTTTCCCATTCAGCCCCATAATCGCTGCTGCAGAGTGCGCTTTACCTGGCATCTCAACAAAACCGAATCCTTTTGATACGCCGCTAAACAGATCTCTTGCAATCTGCACAGTTTTGACTTGGCCAAAAGCTTCGAACGCAGCTTGTAATTCTTCTTCTGTTACTTCTGGTGCTAGATTGCCTACAAAAATCTGCATTGATGGCCTCTCATATTTAGCCAATCTGGTGAAGATTGGCGAGTTGTTAGTCTGTCTCTGATCGCTCAGATCGCTAATTTTGTAACATGAGTTTCAAAAAATAGCGTGACATGAATGGCACTGAAAAAACAGAAGGGCTTGGATTTCTCCAAGCCCTTTCTCAATATGGCGTCCCCAACGAGATTCGAACTCGTGTTACCGCCGTGAAAGGGCGATGTCCTAGGCCTCTAGACGATGGGGACCAAAACTCAAGCATTATATACGTTTCGAACTATTTCCGCAATGATTTTGTCACCTTTTCGACGACATTTGTGTCATTACAGTTCCTAGTAGCAAAAGCGCAAAACCTACCGGAACCAGACTCAACCAAAAACCGATTGTGTCTTCGTCACCACTGGAAAAACTGGCAAAACCGACTATCAAACCGATAGCGCTGCTAATGATTCCAAGCCATACGGTGATTACTCCGATACGGTGCATTTTTCCTTTTTCTCCAGCTCAACCAAAGGCCGTTCTGAAGATTCTGCTTTTGGTGGAGATAAGCGGGATCGAACCGCTGACCTCTTGCATGCCATGCAAGCGCTCTCCCAGCTGAGCTATACCCCCGAAAGGTTGTGAATTATACGTATCAAGTATGCACTTGTAAAGATTCTCCACGGATAATTTTCACTTTATTTTAAGCGGGGTAATTTTGGAGGTGATATTGTACTCTACGCAGTGATTCTTCCCGGCCAAGTAGTTCAATAATGGCATCAATGGAGGGAGTCTGGGTTTCTCCAGTGATCATGATACGCAGGGGCATAGCGATTTTGGGGAATTTTAGTCCGTGTGTTGCGACGGTTTGTTTCAACAGAGCATTGATCGCTTCTTGCTTCCACTCAATGGATTCCAGTTTTTCTGAAAAATCACTTAAGGCTGGTTTTACTTCGGCAGTCAGGTGCTGAAGCTTCAGATCCTCATGGGGTTCCAGCACACGGTAAAAGTAGACAGCTGCATCTGCAAGCTCTTTGAGTGTATTGACCCGGTCTTTAAGCAGGCCGATCACTTTTTCCGGATCTGGGCCATGGGCTGGATCGCAACAATCCACTTCCATAAATGGTTTTGTCAGTTCTACCAAACGGGCGTTATCTGTCCCTTTGATGTATTGCTGGTTTACCCAGGTGAGTTTTTCCGGATTGAATTTGGCCGGGGATTTGCTGATATCTTTAAGATCAAACCATTCAACAAGCTGCGAAAGGGAGAAAATTTCATCATCACCATGTGACCAACCCAGGCGTGCCAGATAGTTCAGTAATGCTTCTGGCAAATAGCCATCTTCAAAATATTGCATCACGCTTACCGCTCCGTGACGCTTTGAAAGTCGTTCACCATCATTTCCCAGAATCATGGGTACATGCGCATACTTGGGTATGGGAGCGCCAAGAGCCTTCAGTATGTTGATCTGTCTAGGGGTGTTGTTGAGGTGGTCATCGCCACGAATGACATGGTTTATCTCCATATCCCAGTCATCTACGACAACACAAAAATTGTAAGTGGGGGTGCCATCTGCACGGGCAATAATCAGGTCATCAAGTTCAGTGTTTTGAACAATCACGGTTCCCTTGACCAGATCATCGATGATCACTTCACCATCTATCGGATTTTTGAAGCGAATAACTGGTTTTACCCCCGCCGGCGGAGTGGCGGTAGAGTCGCGCCAACGTCCGTCATAGCGAGGTTTTAACCCCGCAGCACGTTGCGCCTCACGCATTTTATCCAGTTCTTCAATGCTGGCAAAACAATGGTAAGCCTTGCCTTCATCCAGTAATTGTTGAATTACCTGGTTATAGCGGTCCATTCGCTGCATCTGATAAAAAGGGCCTTCATCGTAATTCAGTCCCAGCCATTCCATGCCGTCCAGGATGGCTTTAACTGATTCGGGCGTTGATCGTTCCAGGTCTGTATCTTCAATGCGCAGAACGAATGTTCCGCCATGTTTGCGAGCAAATGCCCATGAGAAAAGTGCGGTACGTGCGCCGCCAATATGCAGGTAGCCTGTTGGACTAGGGGCAAAGCGTGTTCGAATCATTTTAGTGCTTTATATCGGGGAAAAACAAGTATTTTACGACAGTTCGCTTGAATCATGTTAGATAAGCGACAGGCCGGTATTTTTGAGCTTTATTCTTAAATGCTATAGCGATGCTGTATCAGACCGTAATCAATTCGCAGCCACTTTCGTCACAGCGCAAAAATCCCCCCTGTTCATACCAGTCAGGTAATACCCAACGTTCACAGATTTTGCCATCGACAGTTTCAGCATGTTTTGCTGGACGGTGTGTGTGGCCATGGATTAAGCGGGGGTAGTGGTAAGTACGAAGGGTATGTTGAACCGCTTTGTTGGTGACATCCATAATTTCTGCAGATTTTTGTGATTGAGCCTGTTTGCTGGACTCGCGCAAACCTTCAATAATCATTTTGCGTTCAGCCAGTGGCTTGGCAAGGAAGGTCGCTTGCCATTCTGGATTTCTGACCTGATCGCGGAAAGTAATGTAAGCTACGTCGTCAGTACAAAGGGTATCGCCATGCATGAGCAAAGTAGGTGTGCCGTACAAATCAAATAAATAGGGATCCTGCAATAGCGTCATGCCCGCAGTCTTGCAGAATTTTTCTCCAAGCAGAAAATCTCTGTTGCCATGCATGAGAAACAGGGTGACTCCCTTGCTTTTAAGCTGGGCAAAGGCGGAAGCTACCTCAGTGTGTAGTGGTTCATCAATATCATCATCACCAGGCCAATATTCGAATAAATCGCCCAATACATAGAGCGATTCTGAATAAGTGGCTATGTTTCTTAAAAAATCAAAAAACAATTTGTTCGTGCTGGGCCGTGAGGTGCAGAGATGTGTATCTGAAATGAATAAGGTGTGTGGCATCGGGAATTCAGAAGAGATCTGAGGCAGAAAGCTAAAAGTTAGACTGTTGTGCTTATTGCCGGGAATTTAAATTTTCCCGGCAATAAAATGAAATTAGCAGACTTCTGCGCTTTCAATAACCACGCTTTCTACTGGAACATCCTGATGACCCGCTTTGTTGCCAGTTTTGACTTTCAGAATCTGGTCCACAACTTCCATACCTTCAGTTACTTTGCCAAATACACAATAGCCCCAGCCTTGGGAGTTGGCAGCGGTGTAGTTTAGAAAACCATTGTCTGCACCGTTTATAAAAAACTGTGAACTGGCAGAGTGAGGATCAGGTGTGCGAGCCATGGCAATGGTGTATTTGTCATTCTTCAGGCCGTTGTCAGCTTCATTCTTGATTTGAGCGCGAGTGGCTTTCTGTGTCATGTCGGCATCAAATCCACCGCCTTGTACCATGAACCCATTGATCACGCGATGAAAAATGGTGCCATTAAAAAAACCGTCATTGACATACTGTAAAAAGTTTTCAACTGTGCCCGGGGCTTTTTCTGCGTTCAGTTCCAGAGTGATACTGCCCATATTGGTGTGAAGCTTAACCATGTGATTTCCTTTTCTTTTTTGACTTGCTGTTAACTTTCTTTTTAACGGGTTGTTCCGCTGTTTTTTCGGCCACCAACGTAACGTCTTCGATCACAATTGGCTCAATTGGAACGTCAGAAGCGAATTGACCGGCAGCGGTTGTAGGTGATGTAGAAATATTCTGTACGATATCCATACCTTTAATGACTTTACCAAATACGGCATAGCCATAATAATCAGGTTCTTTTTTGTAGTGGTTCAGGAACAAGTTTCTTTCTACATTGATGAAGAACTGGGAAGTGGCTGAATTGGGATCGTTAGTGCGCGCCATGGCCAAGGTGCCGGGTTCGTTTTTCAGGCCATTGGTAGCTTCATTTGGGATGGCCGCTAATGTAGGTTTTGCATGTAAATCTGGTGTAAAACCACCGCCCTGGATAACAAAGCGGTCAACTACCCGATGAAATACCGTACCTTTGTAAAAGCCGCTTTTTATATAAGTGATAAAGTTTTCAACAGTTTTCGGCGCTTTGTCTGGATAAAGTTCGAGCAGGATGTCGCCACGACTGGTCTTTAATTCTACCTGTGGGTTGCTGGCCTGCGCATTAAAGCAGATAGCCATACTGATGAGGATAAAAAGGGATTTCATGTGGTTCTCCATGGTCAAATAGTTTAGCTCACGGCCCCTTCGTATACAATTTTCCATTGGTTGTTTTCAAGTTTCCAATATTGACGCTTACGCATCTGATTGTTCAAGTTGTTGCTTTGATAATCCTGATCAAATGTCACAACGGCCATGTTGTCAATTTCAGGATAACGGAAGATGCTGACGTTGGACAAATTAACTTTAATCCATGATTTACTCGCATTTACCTGTCGTTTCTGATCTTCCCATTCAGGCAGTTTCTGGCCGCTGGTATTGAAGTTTTTTGAATAATACTGGATATAGCGATTGCTGTCGCGGCTTTCCCAATCGTGACGCCAATTATCAATTTGCTGGTTTAGTGCAATGCGCTGTGCATTGGTTCGATTCTGGTCTACCCACTCAATTTTTTCTGTGATCACAACAGGCGTTATTCCTACCTGTATCTTTTTAGCAAGAGCATCCAGATCCTGATTGGTCAGGACGACACAGCCGCTGCTGGCACGGGGAGGGCGGCTATAAGTGTCGCCAGGGGTGCCGTGTAGCCATATGCCGTGGCCATTTCGCCCCATTTGCTTGTCCCATTCGTTGGGATAGCTGATTGGGAAGGCGCCCGTACCGTAGAAATCGGTAAGCTTTCCTTTCGGCAGGTTGGCCGTTACAAAGTAGACGCCTGTTGGCGTGCGTAAATCACCTTCTTTGGTTTTATCGCCGCCATTTTTGCCAACGGTGATGTAGTAATCGGAAACGTAATGCAATTTCCCGTCAGTATTTTCAAACAGGTAGAGACGAGATTTGCTGATATCAACCACAATCGCGTATTTTTGTGTTGACTGGAGTTGCAGCAGGTTGCTGGGTACTAAATGTGTAGGCGGCTGCTGTACGTAGCGCTGGAGGCGTGCTCTGGCTTCATCACGAAAATCTGTGATGCTTTGCTGAGGGGCGTCCGTAGCGCTTCCGATATTACTGATGGGTTGTGCCCGGGCCATGAGTAAATCGCCCTTGATAAGTTGGGCCAGGCGAAAGTTAGGGTTGATTTTAAGCAGTGCTTCAATGTTGCTCAGTGCAGCATCGAGCTGATTGCGCTGGATGTCGAGCAGGCTTTGAACCAGCATGGACTCTAATGATAAGGGCGCTTGCGGCACACTGTTGATGGGCTGGAAGTGCCTCGGTACCGGGCCACCCATGGGAATAGCCGAAGGGGTGGCAAAAGTCAGTGCCGCCAGTACGCCATACTGAATCGTTTTTCTGAAACGTTTGATCATGCTTTACCGGCCGATTTTTTCTTCAAGAATAACCCATTTTCCACTCGATTTAACAAAATCCAATGTTTTCATGGTTGAGCTTTTCAGATTGTCCGAGCGGTAAATCTGTCTGAATGTTGCTGAAGCATGGCTTTCATCGGAAATTCTGATTTTGGGTGACACAATTGCAACCTGGATTGATTTGGGACTTGTTATCCGCTCTTTCCGGCTATTTTCCCAATCGGCCCGTTTTTCGCCTCTTGGTGTTTTGAAATCCTTGGCATAATAAGACAAATAGGCCTTGGCATTTTTGTTCGACCAGGCTTTCGCCCATTCGTTCAGCGTTGAGAGCACTTCGTTGTGCTGCTCTGAAGCAGCAGGTTTTGCAGGTTCCTCAATAACGGGTTTGGGAGCCGGCTTTGTATCAGCAATAGGTAGGGGGGTGACAGCTGCAATTTTGGCTGGATTGGCCGCAGGTTCAGTTTTTATGGGGGTTTTTTGCACTGTGCTTTTCAAGTCATCAGGCTTTACAGGCGTTCCCATTGTATTTGCTGGAGGAGCTGCGACGGGTTTTGGGGCGTTTAGAGCAATGGTAGTTGCCGGCTGTTTGCTGACAGTCGCTCTAGGCAAGGATTGTGGCCCTTTTGAACCGGGGTTAAATAGCTCTCTTACCAAAGACAGTTTGATTTGAGCTGTGGTGTTGGATTTGTCCAGCTGTAAAGCCTTGTCATAGGCCTGACTCGCCATCTTGGCGTAAATGTCGCCCAGATTTTCGTGGGCAGTAGCATAGGTAGGATGGGTGCGAATGGCTGCTTCCAGCGCAGATTTCGCTTTATCGTACTGGCCTTGGGAATAATATAGTACGGCCAAGTTGTTATATGGCTCAGGAAGGTTTGGGTATTCCTGAGTCAGGTCGTTGAATATTTTGATCGCTTCGCTGGCATTATTCTGCTCGGTTAAAATGATGCCTTTCTGAAAACGGGCCTGAGCATCCTTTGGGTGTGCAACCAGATATTTATTCAGTAGTTCCATTGCTTCGGCACTTTTGCCCTGCCGAGCCAGTTGTTGTGCATCTGATAGTTCATCGGCGTGAACCGCAGACATGCAAAACAGAGAAAGGCAGAGAATGGCGGCATTAAGAAGCGGGTGCAGTGCAGTAATGCGTATCTGGATCATTATGATATGCTTTGAAAAGTTGTTGTATTACCCGAATTCTAACAAGAAGCAAGGTGATTGCAAAATAGGTTTGTAATTCTGCTGTCGATGCAGGGTGTAAATTTCGGGTAAAATCACGCTTTTGTATTATTTAACATAGAAAAACGAGCTTAAATATGAGCAGTAACGAACGCGATCCCGTTCCCCATTTTATCCGTAATATCATTGAAGCTGATTTAAAAGGCGGTAAGCACAAGTCTGTTATGACGCGTTTTCCGCCAGAGCCTAATGGATATCTGCATGTTGGTCATGCTAAATCGATTTGCCTGAATTTTGGTTTGGCGCTGGATTATCAGGGTAAGTGTAATTTACGTTTTGATGATACCAATCCGGAAAAAGAAAGCGAGGAATATGCCCTTTCTATTCAGGATGATGTGCGGTGGCTTGGTTTTCAGTGGGACGGGGAAGTGCGTTGGGCCTCTGACTACTTTGAACAGCTTTACGCGTTTGGCGTTGAATTGATCAAACAGGGCAAAGCCTATGTATGTGATCTGACACCCGATGAGATGCGTGAATATCGTGGTACCTTGACTCAGCCCGGCAAAGACAGTCCTTTTCGTAATCGCTCTGTGGAAGAAAATACTGAGCTGTTTCAGAAAATGCGGGCGGGAGAGTTTCCAGACGGTTCCAAAGTGTTGCGCGCCAAAATTGATATGGCTTCTCCTAATATCAATATGCGTGACCCGGCAATTTACAGAATTCGCCGTGCACATCATATTCGTACGGGAGATAAATGGTGTATTTATCCGATGTACGATTACACTCACTGCATTTCTGATGCACTGGAAAATATCACTCATTCACTTTGTACGCTGGAATTTGAAGATCATCGGCCGCTATATGATTGGGTGCTGGACCAAATCTCGGTACCTTGTCATCCGCAGCAGATTGAATTTTCACGGTTGGAGTTGCAATACACCATAACCAGCAAACGTAAATTGAATCAGCTGGTGACGCAAGGCCTGGTTTCAGGCTGGGATGATCCACGCATGCCAACTATTGTGGGGATGCGTCGCCGTGGTTATACGCCAGAAGGGATCCGGGAATTTACGCGTCGCATCGGGATTTCCAAAAGCGATAATGTGGTGGATATGTCGGTGCTTGAAGGCTGTATTCGTGAAGACGTGGAAGCCAAGGCACCACGCGTGATGGCCGTGGTCAAGCCGCTTAAAGTGATTATCACCAATTTTGTCGAAGGTGAAACGCAATCTCGTGAAGGGGAGTTTCACCCGCAGCGCCCGGAACTGGGTAAGCGTGTCGTACCTTTTTCCAAAGAAATCTGGATCGAGTCAGATGACTTTATGGAATTCCCACCAGATGGCTTTCATCGTTTAAAGCCTGGTGGTGAAGTTCGTTTGCGCTACAGTTATGTGATGCGCTGTGATGAAGTGATTAAAGACGCTGCGGGCAATGTAACAGAGCTTCATTGCTCTATTGATCCTGAAACCTTGGGTAAAAACCCGCAAGGACGTAAAGTGAAGGGCGTGATTCATTGGGTATCGGTTGTAGATGCGTTGCCAGTGGAAATAAGACTCTATGACCGTCTCTTTACTGTGCCCAAACCGGATAGCGATAAAGTACAGGATTTTCTGACGTTTCTGAATCCTGATTCGCTGACTGTGGTGCAGGGCTGGGTGGAACCTTCTGCCCGTGATGCGCAGCCGGAAATGTTGTATCAGTTTGAGCGGTTGGGATATTTCTGCGCTGATCGGCATGACCATAAGCCAGGTGAACATCTTGTTTTTAACCGGGCTGTGACCCTGAAGGATTCGTGGGCTAAGGAACAAGGCTAATGGACGACAACCAGCTCGAGAAAGATAAACTCGATTCATTAAAATCACTGGTGACAGTGATTTACGGTTTATATGCGTTGACCTGGTTTTTTGGTGTTTCCGCTATCGTTGCCGTGATCATGAATTATATCAAACGGGATGAAGCGGCCGGGACCTGGCTGGAAAGCCATTTTCTTTGGCAGGTACGTACATTCTGGTACGGTTTGCTATGGGCGGTAATTGGGGGCATGACATTATTTTTTGGCATTGGCTGGATTATTTTAATGGTCAATGTGGTTTGGTGTATTTATCGTATTGTCAAAGGCTGGCTCAATCTGAACGACAATAAACCTATGTATTCTGAAAGTTAAAATGTTAAAAATATACAACACACTGATACGCGAAAAGCAGGAATTTAAACCGATTAAACCGGGCAAGGCCAATATGTATGTATGCGGCATGACGGTTTATGATTATTGTCATCTGGGGCATGCCCGGGTGATGGTGGTGTTCGATTTGGTACAACGCTGGCTTAAGGTATCAGGTCTGGAAGTGAGCTATGTGCGCAATATTACGGATATTGACGATAAAATCATTAAGCGCGCTGCAGAAAACAATGAGCCGATTGATCAGCTGACGGGTCGATTTATTGCCGCAATGGATGAAGATGCAGCAAAGCTGGGCGTGCAAAAACCCTCCTACGAGCCACGTGCGACACAGTTTGTGCCGGGTATGGTGGCAATGATTGAAACCCTGATTGGCAAGGGGCTTGCGTACCCTGCGGATAATGGAGATGTGTACTACGCGGTCCATAATTTTCCCGGTTATGGCAAGCTTTCAGGTAAATCACTGGATGACCTGCGCGCTGGAGAGAGGGTAGAGGTCGATGCCCATAAACGAGATCCGCTGGATTTTGTTCTGTGGAAGGGAGCTAAACCTGGTGAGCCTGCTTGGGATTCTCCCTGGGGAAAAGGTCGCCCTGGCTGGCACATAGAGTGTTCTGTCATGAGCGAACATTATTTGGGTGCGCATTTCGATATTCATGGCGGCGGGCAGGATTTACAGTTTCCTCACCACGAAAATGAAATTGCGCAGAGTGAAGGTGCACATGACCATGCATTCGTTAATTACTGGATGCATAACGGTTTTGTGCGTGTTGACAATGAAAAGATGTCCAAGTCATTAGGCAATTTTTTCACTATTCGCGAAGTATTCGAAAAGTATGATCCGGAAGTGGTACGTTATTTTATCTTGCGCGCACATTATCGCAGCCCGCTGAATTACTCTGATCATCATCTGGATGATGCCAAGCAGGCTTTGACTCGTTTTTATACTGCCTTGCGCGGTATCAGTATCAAATCGGCTGAAATTGATTGGGAAGGTGTCTATGCTGTCCGCTTCAAGGAAGCAATGGATGATGATTTTAATACGCCAGAGGCGGTTGCTGTATTGTTTGATCTCGCTAACGAGGTAAATAAATCAAAGTTGCCTGAAGAGGCAGGTCTGCTCAAACAATTGGCGAATGTTCTGGGTATCTTGCAACGAGATCCGGAAGAATTCTTTAAAGCTGAATTGCGAGAATCTACCTACACATCTGAAAAAATTGAGCAGCTGATTGCTGACCGCGCTGCAGCAAGAAAAGCAAAAAACTTTGCGGAAGGCGACCGAATTCGAAAAGCGCTTCAGGATGCTGGGATTGTGCTGGAAGATGCGGCACAGGGAACAATATGGCGTCGCGAGTAAGGTTATAGTTGAAGATCAAGGCCGCAGTTTGCGGCCTGTTTTATAAGCGTGTGGCATCGCTAAAATCGTCTGTGAACAAGTAAAATAATACTAAAGTCAGCAAACGAATGAATGCTCCATGAAGCATACAGTTATTTTCTGAGTTCGGTTTGTTGCAAAATATCGGGTATTCAATGTTCTGCGGTTTCTCAGGGGGAGATAAATCATCAGCAGCTTTAAAACCATTTTTCCGCCATTGCTTATAGAGCTGCAACGTCACTTGGCATTGATCAAGCACGTTGGTAGTGCCGCTTTGGATAGTGCCGCAGCAAAAAAAATGGGTATGCTTTCAGCAGACTACTGGGAATGGTATGCGGGCGAAGGCAGCGCGCGGATCAAAGAATTGAATCATCCTGAATTGACAGCCGAATGGTCGCGTCTGGGTAAACTTCATACGCAGTTTCTAAATGCAGCCAATAGCTGTGTGAAAGCGGCAGCTGAAGGCGATAAAATTCACGTCAGCCAAGGATTGGAAAGAGTCTTTGAACTCTCTTCTGAACTGATTGGTGTGCTTGTTGGTGCAAGCCTGAGCGAACTGACAGCAGCCGTTTCCGATCACGAACATAAACTGGCGATGCGTCATGAGCGCGATTTTATGGATGCTGCGCAAATTGGGCGCTTTGTGGTTCGGCTTTCAGATAATGTTTTGATAGAGGCTGATAATAACTTTCTCGGTTTTCTGGGCTATGCGCGTGAACAAATCGAAGGTAACGAGATAAAGAAAATTCTCGATGCTAAATCTTATCAACGTTTGCGTGGTTCTATTTCAGAAAAAGAGCCAAATGGTCGCTCGAATATTCATTTTAAACATGCAAACGGTCAGAAAGTACCCATGCTGGTTATTTCCTATCCTGACGAGAATGCTGAGTGCAAGGTGTTGCGCTGTTTTGCAGCCAATTTGTCGCAGGTAGAGAGCGAGGCGCAGCAACGCCGATTATTATCCGCAGCTGTCGAGGTTTCAGATCAGGGTGTATTGATCTGTAATGAACGTCAGGAAATTATTTATGTAAATCCAGCATTTACACAATTAACGGGGTATTCTTTAGAAGAAGCAATTGGAAAAAACCCACGGTTTCTTCAAGGTAAAGATACAAGCCAGGCAACGCGCATTGTGCTCAGGGAAACATTGGCTTCGGGAAAGAAAGCGCATGTGGAAATGCTGAATTACACCAGGGAAGGACTGCGTTTCTGGATTGACTTGTCCATAGTGCCGGTAGCGAATGATAGCGGTGATATCACCCATTTTGTTGCGATTCAACATGATATTACTGAACGTAAGGCAGCAGAGCAGGCCATTGCACGAATTGCGCTGGAAGACCGGTTGACCGGCTTGCCTAATCGACGAGCCGCAGAAAACAGACTCGAAACTGACTGGAATCGGGCACGCCGGACTGACAGTGAATTTTCAATTGCGATTGTGGATATTGATCGTTTTAAGTTGGTGAATGATCAGCATGGTCACAATGTGGGTGACCAGGCTTTGAAGCATGTCGCAGATCTCATGGCTACCTGCTTGCGTGGTGGCGACTGGATTGCCAGATGGGGCGGGGAGGAGTTTTTGTTGTGTTTTCACGGCATGGATAGTCGTGGCGCACATAATGCCGCTGAACGCGTACGTAAACTGGTTAAAGCTAACCCGCTCAAGATGCCGCTGGGTGAAATTCCGCTGACTATCAGCATGGGGTTGTCTATGTACAACCAGAAGCATGAAAATATTGATGCCTTGCTGGCACAAGCAGATGCACTGCTGTATGAAGCGAAGCACAGTGGAAGGGATAAGGTGCTTTGTTCCGGATCGGCTAACTCAAATCACAATAGTGTTATCTGGGAAGGGTCACAAGTGCAAGGCGCATTGCACGATGGTCGTGTCATTCCGGTTTTTCAGCCTATCGTTGATTTGTGTACCGGAAAAATTGTTGCCGATGAGGCGCTGGCTCGCATTCGTAATGCGGATAATTCGCTTGTGCCGGCAGCCAGTTTCATTCAAGCATCAGAATCTCTGCATCTGGTTGCTTCAATAGATAAAATGGTTTCAGTTAGCGCAATGGACCGATGCGCACGCGTAATGAAAGATGGCGCAGGGAATCCTGGGTTGGTACATTTTATTAATTTGTCCCATCAATTTCTGGCTAATGTGGAACAGGTCGATACATTGCTGGAGCATGCCAAAGGATTTTGCGGAGAAAATTGTGATCAGAAAGATAATGCAAAACCGCTGGTAATTGAGATAACCGAGCGTCAGAGCGGGGATATTCTGACCTTGAAGAAAAACCTTAAGCCGCTGACAGATTTTGGTATCCGTCTCGCGCTAGATGATTTTGGCAGCGGAAACTCATCATTTATGTATCTGGCGGAACTTCCGATTGATTTTCTTAAAATAGAAGGGTGGATGGTTGGGCGAATTGTCCAGGATAAACGGGTTCGTCAACTGGTTGAAAGTATTGTATCAACTGCCCGGAATTTTAATGTGATTACCATTGCAGAATGTGTTGAAGATGTTGAAACAGCCCGAATTCTTTGCGATATTGGCGTGGATTGGGCTCAGGGCTATTATTTTGCCAGGCCAGAAATCGATGGGTTCAGGATTAATTAACGGCTGAACTATTATGTTTATGCAAAGACTTCACCAGTTATTAACGAGATTTTATGTGCGTTTTTCTCTCAAGCCATTGCCGGAGCGCTGGATCTTTCAGTGATGGACTTGAAGTGAAAAAAACCAGAGCGAACCCTTTACAGATTTAACTCTGGTTTTTTGTTCCAGTTTGATCAAGTAACAGAAATACGCAGAAAAAAATTATTGAGCAAAGAATTCCTTCACTTTATCCATCCAAGATTTAGCGCGAGGGTTATGTTTGTCACCATCCTGTGCATTTAGAGTTTCCAGTTCCCGCAGCAATTTTTTCTGATGTTCTGTCAGGCTGACAGGGGTCTCTACCACTACATGGCACATCAAGTCGCCATGAGTGGTGCTCCGCACACCTTTGATCCCTTTGCCGCGCAAACGGAAGATTTTTCCTGTTTGCGTTTCGGCTGGGATTTTGATTTTTGCAGAACCGTCCAGGGTAGGGATATCGATATCACCGCCTAAAGCTGCGATAGTAAAGCTGATCGGCATTTCACAGTGAAGGTCGTTATGGTCCCGTTGAAACACCTGGTGGGGCTTGAGTTGGACCATCACATACAGGTCACCCGCCGGGCCGCCATTGACGCCATGCTCGCCTTCACCGCTTAAACGAATGCGATCGCCTTCATCCACCCCTGCCGGAATTCGTACAGAAAGCGTTTTATGGCCTTTAATTCGTCCGGCACCATGACATTTTGGACACGGATTGGGAATGCTTTTGCCGCTGCCATGGCATTTCGGGCAGGTTTGCTGAATAGAGAAAAAGCCCTGTTGCATGCGTACCTGACCATGACCGCCACAGGTTGCGCAAGTGACAGGTTCTGTACCCGGTTTTGCACCGGTGCCGCTACAGGTTTCGCATTCATCCATGGTGGGGATGCGAATTTGGGTTTCTGCACCGCGAGCCGCATCTTCCAGACTGATTTCCAGATTGTAGCGGAGGTCCGCGCCACGGTAGACATTGGAGCGTCGACCACCGCCACCTCCACCGCCAAATATATCACCGAAAATGTCGCCAAATGCATCGGCAAAACCGCCAAAGCCAGCAGCGCCCTGGGCGTTCTGGTCAACTCCGGCATGACCATATTGGTCATAGGCCTGGCGCTTGCTTGTGTCAGACAAAATTTCGTAAGCTTCTTTTGCTTCTTTAAAATGCTCTTCAGCATTAGGATTGTCCGGATTGCGGTCCGGATGGTGTTTCATGGCCAGTTTACGGTAGGCCTTTTTGATTTCATCGTCGCTAGCGTCCCGGTTGACGCCGAGCACTTCGTAGTAGTCGCGTTTTGACATAATTTAGTTTCACCACAAAGACACACAAAGCAAATGAATCATCTGATTGTGTGCAGTCTATATACCCAAACGAAAGCTATATATCGCTGGTTTAAGAAAAGCAAAAAGAATGAAAGCACAGAGGTGAGGGATCGAAAGTTCGAACCCTCATTAGCTCTGTGCTTCAACAGCCAGTCTTACTTGTTTTCTTTAACTTCTTCGAACTCGGCATCCACTACGTCATCGTCAGCTTTATGTGCGCCGCCTTGTGCAGAAGCGCCAGCTCCGGCATCGCCTTCCTTGGCATACATCTGCTCAGCCAGTTTATGAGAAGCTTCGGTCAATGCTTTGGTTTTTGCCTCGATTTCGTCTTTGTTATCGCTCTTGAGTGCTTCTTCTGCATCTTTCAACGCAGATTCAATCTTGGCTTTTTCGTCTGCACCAATTTTGTCACCGAATTCTACCAGTGATTTTTTCACGGAGTGAACCATAGAGTCGCACTGGTTGCGAGCGTTAACCAGCTCCAGTGTCTTGCGGTCTTCTTCAGCGTGGGTAGCGGCATCCTGCTCCATACGCTTGATTTCTTCCTCAGACAGACCAGAACTTGCCTGGATTTTGATCTTGTTCTCTTTACCGGTAGCCTTGTCTTTAGCAGAAACGTGCAGAATACCGTTGGCGTCAATATCAAAAGTCACTTCGATCTGAGGCATGCCACGTGGTGCTGGCGGAATGTCAGACAAGTTAAACTGGCCCAGGCTCTTGTTACCGGAAGCCACATCACGCTCACCTTGCAGAACGTGAATAGTCACTGCATTCTGGTTGTCGTCTGCGGTTGAAAACACTTGAGATGCCTTGGTAGGAATCGTGGTGTTTTTCTGGATGAGTTTGGTCATTACGCCACCCATGGTTTCAATACCCAGGGAAAGCGGGGTAACGTCCAGCAACAGAACGTCTTTCACTTCTCCTTGAAGCACGCCACCCTGAATGGATGCACCAACAGCCACAGCTTCATCCGGGTTTACGTCTCTGCGTGGCTCTTTGCCAAACAGTTCCTTAACCACTTCCTGTACTTTTGGCATCCGGGTCTGACCGCCAACCAAAATCACGTCTGAAATGTCTGAAAGCTTGATGCCGGCATCTTTAATAGCCTGTTTGCATGGCGCAATCGTGCGATTAACCAGCTCTTCAACCAGTGTTTCAAACTTGGTGCGGTTGATTTTCACGGCCAAGTGTTTAGGTCCGCTGGCATCAGCTGTAATATATGGCAGGTTCACTTCAGTTTGTTGTGAGCTTGATAATTCAATTTTGGCTTTTTCTGCTGCTTCTTTCAAACGTTGCAGGGCCAGAATGTCGTTGCGTAAATCGATCCCATTTTCTTTCTTGAACTCATCAGCCAGGTAATCGATGATGCGCTGGTCAAAGTCTTCACCGCCAAGGAATGTATCACCGTTGGTAGAAAGTACTTCAAACTGATGCTCGCCTTCAATTTCAGCGATATCGATGATGGAAATATCAAAAGTACCACCGCCCAGATCGTAAACGGCAATTTTGCGGTCGCCTTCTTTTTTATCCAGACCAAACGCAATGGCAGCGGCTGTAGGCTCGTTGATGATACGCTTTACTTCCAGACCGGCAATACGGCCTGCATCTTTAGTAGCCTGACGCTGGGAATCATTGAAGTAAGCAGGTACGGTAATAACCGCTTCAGTTACTTCTTCACCCAGGTAGTCTTCGGCAGTTTTCTTCATCTTGCGTAAAACTTCAGCGGAAACTTGCGGTGGCGCCATTTTTTTGCCGCGCACTTCTACCCATGCATCGCCATTTTCCGCTTTTACGATGGAATAAGGCATCAGGTTGATGTCTTTCTGTACTTCTTTTTCGTCAAAACGACGGCCGATCAGACGCTTTACTGCGTACAGGGTGTTTTTAGGGTTGGTCACTGCCTGACGTTTGGCTGATGCGCCAGCCAGAATCTCGCCTTCTTCCGTGTAGGCAACAATAGAAGGGGTAGTGCGAGCACCTTCAGAGTTTTCGATAACTTTAGCTACGCCATTTTCCATTACAGAAACGCAGGAATTTGTTGTTCCCAAGTCAATGCCGATAATTTTTCCCATGATTTTTCCTTAATTAAATGTTGAAGACTGTTTTACTGTTGAATTCAAGGTGAGGGCAGGATTAATAATTTCAACCCTCTTGTTTTGCTTTTGCCACCATCACCAGCGCAGGGCGCAGAATCCGGTCATTCAATTTGTACCCTTTCTGCATGACGCCAATCACCGTATTGGGTGCGACATCAGCTTCCACCATGCTCATGGCCTGGTGTTGATGAGGATCAAATTTTTCCCCCATGGGGTTCACTTCGGCAATATTGAATTTTTCAAATACCGAAATCAATTGCTTCAACGTGAGCTCTACACCACTTTTCAGATTTTCAAGTGTTGTGTTCTCAATGTTGAGTGCCGCTTCCAAACTGTCTTTAACTGTCAGTAGTTCGGAAGAAAAATTTTCAACAGCGTATTTGTGGGCATTGCCGATATCAACTTGCGCACGCTTACGGGTATTGTCTGAATCCGCTTTGGCGCGAAGCCAGGCATCGTGGTGCTCCTGAGCTAAAAGCTCGGCCTGCTTCAGCATTTCTTCCATGCTGGGCATGGTATCAATACCTTCACCAGTTGCCGGTTGATCGTTTTCAGGGGTTGTTTCGTTCTGTTTATCTTCTTGCATGTAAAGCCTCCTAATATTCCATCACAGGCATATTTAGGCGGAATTTCTTATTTCAAGTGTTTAGGAAAGTTTTTTTTGGGGCAGCAATGCCGAAATCTGAATTAGGGAGTAGCTTCAAAAGGACGAAATGATCGCTGATTTCCTTTAAAGTCGATAGACTGCTAGTAGTGCTAATGAATCTGATTTTAAGGCAGGAATTGAAATGGCAGTATCAGAAAAAATGCTGGACTTGACCGGCGAAGCTTCCAGTCAGCTTCAATCTGCAGCATACCATGAATTAAAAAATCTGGTGCGTGGCGAGGTGGTCACAATGTTGACGAAACAAGAGCCCACCATGCTGATGAATACCATCAACCTGCATCTGCGTGACAATCTCAGTTGGGACATTCAGCAGGAGTCGGCTGATTTGTGGCGTGTCGTAATCCGGCACCGGGAAGACGCTCCGGCAACCGATGTCATCGATCTGTTAACGCGCGATCATAAGCGCCTGGATGATTTGTTTGCTCGCTCCCTGCATCATATCAATGCTGGCGAAGTGGCAGAGGCTGAGCCGCTCATCAAAGAGTTTATCGTGGGTTTAAAAAAGCATATGGATGTGGAAAATAACATATTGACCCTCTCTTTTGCTGCACCACGAGATCCTTTTGGTAGTGATCCCACCTCCACCATGCTGCGCGAACACGACGAAATACTGGGGCAGGCGGCCGTCATAGAATCTTATTTTGATGATGGGTTGCCGGATGCAAAAGAAGTTGCCGCATTTTTTGCGATAATGTCTGGTACGCTGGCAAAACATGAATACCGAGAGGAAAATCTATTGTTTCCCCATTGGAAGGCAGCAATTTTCAGAGTGCCGGTAGAAATGCAGGCAGCCTTGTTCAAAAGAGTGCAGGAAACGTTAACCGAAGGTGGTAAATAATCGTGTTAACGGATTTTTTTAAAAGCAGTTTCAGGAGTGACATTGTTTAAACTTGTTGGAGCCCTGTTAGGGTATTACTTATTCGGAATTTTTGGCGCATTTGCTGGCTATTTTATAGGCAGTATTGTTGGACGTGTAATCGCCTACGGTGTTGGCGGAGTTAACCCATTAAGCGGCCATCATCGCCAAACTGTTTTTCTTGAAACGGTTTTCATTTTAATGGGCAAACTGGCCAAAGTAGATGGCCATATTTCTAAAAATGAAATAGCCCATGTTGAACAGTTTATTCAAAAACTGGGCATGTCTGCCGAACACAGGCAGCGAGTGATCATGCTTTTTAAGCAAGGTGCCGCGCCGGATTTTGATTATGAGCCAAACATAAGGCAATTTATGGCTGTTTGCGGCCATACCCACAGCCTGAAACAAATGTTGCTGGTTTATCTCATAGTCATGGCCGTATCTGACGGCAATATTGATTCCGCTGAAGAACGCTTGCTGGTTGATATTGCACGTCAACTGGGGTATGACCAGCAAGCATTCAAACACATGCTGGATATGGTGTTAAACCAGGGGCATTTCGCTGGCGGACAGGCAGCCTCTGCCACTAATCTGGATGATGCGTATAAAGCGTTAGGGGTGAGTAAGGAAAGCAGCGATCAGGAAGTTAAGCGGGCATATCGGAAGTTGATGAGCCAATACCACCCTGATAAATTAATGGGACAAGGCATGCCTGAAGACATGATTGCGGTTGCCACGGAGCAAGCACAGGAAGTGCAAATTGCCTATGATTTAATTACAAAAAGTCGCAAGCAATAGTTTGAAATCAATGAGTGTCATTTGGCCTGTCAGGCGGAAATACGTAAAATAGTCATCAATTCAGTAAAAATAGTAAGGGAAGTAAATGGAAAAGAAACACCAAAACAGCATGCTTAAAATAATGGCCAATATTGTCTTTGCCAGTCGCTGGCTTCAGGCTCCGCTTTATCTTGGGCTCATTGTCGCACAAACTGTATATGTCTATCATTTTGGCGTAGAACTGATGCACCTGGTGCAACACACCAAAACAGTGACCGAAACCGAAATCATGCTGGTTGTACTGGGCCTGATTGATGTAGTCATGATCGCCAACTTGTTGCTGATGGTCATTGTAGGTGGTTACGAAACTTTCGTGTCCCGTCTGCATCTGGATGACCACCCCGACCAGCCTGAATGGCTGGAACACGTTAATGCGGGTACCATGAAGGTCAAACTATCCATGGCGCTGATCGGTATTTCCTCCATCCATTTGCTGAAAACTTTTATTGAAGCGCCTAATTTGAGTCAACAGACCATGATGTGGCAGGTAATCATTCATATGGCTTTTGTGTTATCTGCGATGGCGATGGCTTACACCAATCGGTTGATGGAGCCAGCGGCTCACTGAGTTGTTAGAACATGCATTCCGTTCCACATGACGAGGAGCTACAGCTTATGTTTTTTGAAATTCTTATTTGTTTTAGGTTGCTTGATCGTTGGTTGTGAGTGTGTGTGCGGCCGTCATTGAATCGCAACAGCCAGTCACCGCTTACTTCCATCCGTCCGATAAGCACTCGATAATGGCCATCCAGTTTGTTAAATTCTTTCAAAAGTGTCCGGAGATTAAAATTTAAACACATAGCAACTAATTGAATACAATTTATTAAATGCGATATTTTTTTGTAACCGATTTCAACTTGCAGCAGACTTCTGACATTAGTCAGGAGTCTGGATATGCATACAGGGAAATTGGTGTTCGCT
>JAYVLG010000083.1:0-3747 GCA_043759595.1 Sulfurirhabdus sp.
AGTCTGCATGCTTGCCTATTGATTGGCCAGACAGCGATAGTTCTTCCACGTTGGCGATACTATCGATCCAGATAGTTTTGATCCCCAGCCACTTGGCCAGCCGCAAGGAAAAATAACCCGGCAATGCGCCGGTCGATATGACCACGTCAGGTTTTTCACGCAATAATATATATGCCAGCTTTACGAATGTCTGAACCCAGCGCAATTTGTTCCACCGCGTCACATCCCTAATCGTGTAGAAGCGCGCAGAACCTGCTTCGCTGCGGTATGCTTTATCGACGGTGGCAAACACAAGAATATGCCCCTCGAAGGCAGGTGAAAGCCGGATCAGTTCCACCCAATGCCCTCCGCCGCTTGCAACAGCGAGGATTTTTTTCTTCCTTGGGTTAATAGTGGCGGCTGCACCAGCCTTGGCCTCACCGTGCATGACCGTCCTGGGAAGAACCCGAAAAAGTATCGAATTTTTCTCCGTTTTCGTTTTGTTGTGACTGGCGTATCCGCTGATGATAGCGGTCAACAGTGCGGCGCTTGCCAAAAAGGAGGGACTGCAACTCGAATCGCCGCAGGAACCGGCGGAATTCCTTGTTTTCAAATCTTGGTGCCCCGCTGAGCATGGCCTTAAGGTAACCCCAAAGGATGCCCCAGCCCCCAACGATGTATGGCTTCTCAAACATGCGATAGAGAGCCACAGCTGCGACATAATAGAGTGCGGAACCCATGAAGTACTTGCCAAACCCCCAGCGCAAGCGGCCCACCCAAATGCTGTGCTGGCTGCTGCCCATCTGCCGCAGGTGAACAAACCGAAGTTCCGGGCTGTCTTCTGAACGGGCTATCCAGCTTTTCATCCTGCACATGTGGCCGTCGATCCCGTCCCAGCTCACCTGCCGCACAAACCCGCCTATCTCCTTGAAGGCAGTTGTCCGATAGAGCTTTATTTGTCCAACAGCATTCTCGTCCCCCAATCGCTCGGAAGTTAGTCTCCCATCTTTTTCTCGCAGATAGGGCTTCCCGGAAAAATTTGCCAGGCGGGGAGTGGCTTCCATCTGAGCCATGACCCGTTCGAAATAGGTAGGCGGAATCTCAAGATCGAGATCCAGCTTGCACAGGTAAGAGAATTCATCAATGTTTATGGAATTAAGCCCGGCATAGAAAGCATCTATGACTCCCGGCCCGACCGCACGTTTGCCACGATCACTTCGGGTCACGATTTCGATCCATTCATGCTGGCTGGCATATTCCTCCAATATGTGCGGAGTCTTATCCGTCGAACCGTCGTCGACGATGACCCACTTAGCCGGACGAACCGACTGGGCTACTATGGAATCCAGCGTTTGCCGCATGTAGTCTGCTTCATCGCGGCAGGGGGAAATCAGAACGTAGTTGTTGACAAGTTTCATATTGGGAGCGAATACATGGCTTGATGACAAATTCTAGTCTATAGTCAATATGCTATATTGTGCAACCGGTTTTGAGGATGTATCGTACCAGAATTGATCGATGCTTCCATTTTTTGATTTTATCCGCTGCTAGGATGTTGCCTTTGTTATTTCGTAGATCGTTTCGAGCTGGTGTATGGGCGCTGTCTCTGCCTTAGTGGTCCGCAAGTCTATCATTCGAAACCGTTGTGGAAAGCTCCAGTTTTTCTGAATTTTGAAACTGCAAATCGTCATCTAAAAACTGTTGTTTTCAGATTGCAGGAAACTCTTTACAAGCTTCAATCCACTGGGTATCTTTTAAAAATGGAAAATGTCACCTTAGTACAGATAAAATCTGAACATACTCTACGCCATCGCATCTTGCGTGCTGGTGCGTGGACGCTCGTAGGCCACACCGCCAGTCAAATACTCCGCCTCGGTAGCAACCTGATTATGACACGGCTGCTGGTGCCGGAAATGTTCGGCATCATGGCGCTGGCGAACGTACTCCTGATGGGTTTGTCATTGATGTCCGATCTGGGCTTGCGCCAGAACATCGTGCAGAGCCGGAATGGACATGATCAAGTATTCCTGAACACCGTCTGGACAGTACAGATATTGCGTGGGGGACTCATCTGGTTGCTTGCATCAGCGATGGCATTCGCGCTTTATCTTTTTGATTTGGCACAATGGCTGCCCGCGTCAAACGTTTATGCGGAACCTGTACTCCCTTACATCATCGCGCTCTTGTCGTTGAACGCGCTCATCAATGGATTCGAGTCCACAAAACTGGCGACAGCAAGGCGTAATTTAGCACTGGGAAAACTCACACTGATTGAGTTGATTTCTCAGGCAGCCGGTCTTGCATTTATGTTTGCGTGGGTCTTCGTGGATAGGTCTATATGGGCGCTGGTTGTCGGCTCACTTTTTACCAGCCTGCTCAGGGTCATACTCGGCAACGTATTTCTACCCGGTGAAAGCAACAGGCTGCATTGGGATAAGGCCGCATTTGCCGAAATACTTAACTTCGGAAAATGGATATTTGCAACATCCATAATCGGGTTTCTCGCGGCCAACGGTGACAGACTAATGTTGGGAGGTCTCACTGATGCCAAGACCCTGGGTATGTATTCGATTGCCTTCCTCATGGTCAGCACCATACGGGATATATTCAGCAAGCTTATCGGGAATGTGGCATTCCCGGCGCTAAGCGAAGTAGTACGCGAACGACCGACCATGCTGAAACAGACCTACTACAAATTTCGAAAACCACTTGATGTGGTTACGATGCTGGCCACCGGATTTCTATTTTTAGCAGGGCACCTGCTGGTCCACATTCTTTACGACCAGCGATATTTTCCTGCTGGGGAGATGCTTGAAATTCTGAGTATCGCATTGTTCGAATTAAGATACGCAGTGGCTGGTCATTGCTTTATGGCGCTCGGAAAACCGAAGCTCATGATTCCTATCATTGTCATTCAAGTGGTGGCCCTTTATGCAGGAATGCCGATAGCTTTTGCCTTGTTCGGCTTCAACGGTGCGCTTTGGGTGGCTGGTGGCAGTATCTTGTTTACTATACCAATGACCATTTACCTCAAGATTAAATTAGGCCTCTTCGACACCATGCGTGAACTGCGCACGTTACCCTGGCTGGCATGTGGCCTGGCACTGGGTTGGGCAGCGAATCAGCTTGCCCATACCATCGGCTGGCCTGCTTAAAAACTGGCAAGCGCTATTAAGGGTAAGCATAAAAATCTGCCGTCTGCTAACGGTTAATGTCAGTAGATAATAAAACTACGGGGCGGCGCAATTGCCTTGACTAACAAAACCATTGCACACATATTTTTAACTTGTGAATAAAGTTTAGCAAATTTATGACAAATATAGCGTTCAAAAAATTCATACGCCACATTTTTGCTTTGGGACGGAAATGAACATTCTCAGTCTGGTCACAGGTTTAACCGGGATTCTGCTTGTGTGGTTTGGTATGCCATATCTGCTAAAACAATGGCAAATTGCCAAGCTGCGCAGGCTATGCCGAAAATCCAGAGTGATCGTATTAACATACGATGACGGTCCTGGAGAAGTGCTTACGCCTGCCTTGTTGAAAGTGCTCTCCAGCAGCAATGTTCATGCGAATTTTTTTATGCTGGGGCGAAAAACAGAGCTGTTTTCCAATCAGGCATTCGATGTCGTAGCCAAAGGCCATGCCGTTGGATCGCACTCTTTTAGGCATCTCCATGCGTGGAAAAAAAATCCTTTTGAAGTAAAAAATGATGTGCAGGCTGGCTTTCAGATTTGCAAAGAAATTTCTTCTTCCAACCTGTTCAGG
>JAYVLG010000084.1:0-6061 GCA_043759595.1 Sulfurirhabdus sp.
CGCAGGTAAAGCGCTAGAAGCTATACGTCAATCTGCTATTGAATTAATAGCTGTTTAGGCAGTAAATACGCCGGCTATAGGCGTATTTGAGGGGTAAAAATCGAGTTTTGAGTGAGTTTTGGATGAAAAGTTAGGTTTTTGGACTATATTTGCGAGCAAGATGCTCTGCCAGCGTGGTGCAACAGCCTCTCCATACAACCGGTTTAAGGCTCCAACAAATGATCCGAAACGAACGCCTCACAGCCCAGCTAGACGGCGATTTTGTCGTCTTTCTCATCGGCATGCGCATCAACAGCCCTTTGAAAGTTCACAAATGGCTGCCCGTCGTCAGCGCCATGCCCAAAATGCTCAACGAGCTCTACAGCCACCCCGAGCTCGGCTTCATCCATGCCGAGTCGTGGTTCTCCCGCACCAGCATCATGCTGCAGTACTGGCGCTCCATGGATCAACTGCTGGCCTACGCTAAAAACAAAAATTCTGAGCACCTACCAGCGTGGCAAGCTTTTAACAAATCCATCGGCACAGATGGCTCGGTTGGCATCTGGCACGAGACCTACGCCGTCTCAAAAGGCAACTATGAAAACGTGTACGTCAACATGCCTGAGTTCGGACTTGGCAAAGCGGGCATCTTGCAAGCCGCTTCGGGTGGGAGGCAGTCTGCTGCTGGCAGGTTGCGGGCAGGTAAAGAGATTGTTTGATTTTTGGTGGTGAAATATGCTTATAGCCGGCGTATTTATTGCCTAAGCAGCTATGAAAATAATATTGAATTTAAATTCAACTCTAAAAACAACACTACTGAATTTCGAGCATCCAACTACTACCTGCACCTTTAGAGTAATCATCTCGGTTATATACCTGTGGTTCAGCGTATAGTGCTTGTAATGCACGATTTTCACGACATGCAAGTAGTGCGCCGACCGATTGAATTTTTGTCCCGTAGCTTGCGATCATGATATTGTGAGTGCTGACAAAATTAGCGGTGACGGTTCGGATGGCGTCTCTTATGCCTAAAAAATCACGTGATCCAATCGAGTACGAGAAGGCTGTATCCACAATGTGACGATAGTCATAACCAAGCTGATTAATAATTTCTGTTGGTAGCAGAGACGAAATAACGTTATGTTGTTGTAATCCCTGTCCAATCAATACAATTTTGTCCGGTTCTTTATTTTTTAATGTAATTTGCATGCGCTCTTGTTCGTGCCCAACCACGAGTATTAAAAGTGATTCTTTATTGGCATCTTGATGTCCATTAAATCCGGGTAAATCAATAATTCGCTTTACTCCCTTCGACAACCATCCATCAGTGTGCAGTTCAGAATCGTACTTATCTGGTTCTGTGTACATTACAACTAAACGATGGTTGGCAGGGATGCGTTTGAAGTAATCGATAACAGTCCAAAGGCGATCTTTTGGAAATACGGATGCATCAATGATTATGGTGCATTGCTCTAAATTCAATATTGGCTCAAGCAAAGCATGGATACTTTGCGTCATTTTAATTAAATCTGGGCGATTACTACGAATTTGAATAGGTTCAGAGATGCAGCTTTTTGTAAGCTCTTTAATTAATTCATCATGACATTCTTTGTATTTTTGATGCTCATTAAGCGAATCTATTGTAGAAATTATGATGCTTTGAGTGAATTTAACTGGCTCCCAATTTAGAGAAGCAATTTTTAGGGCTCGACTGTATTCATAACTGGCATGCGTTACGAAAATGTTCGGACCATCAAGTTTTAAAAAGGAAGTTAAGTCATTCGGACTATTAAATGCAGATATCACTGTTCACCCCATAAGCTTGGGATGTCGACATTACCGGATAAACCTTTGTTCATGCGTTTCAAAAATAAGTCAGTGTTATTCGCAGCTAACTCAAGGTCGTCAGCACTTAATTCATGACGCCCTTGTAATTTTGTTCCAATACCTACATGTGGCACGAGTCGCCGGTTCAGCACATAAGTGGGGTATCTTTCACCGCCTCCAGATTTGCTTGTGTAGTCAACTGATCTTCGTTGCAGTACAGATTCTCGAACAGCTACATCAAGAAGACTTTTTACAAAACTTGAATTATCAACAGCTTCTCTGAGAGCGATAGCGATTACTTCGGGATCTTTACTGTCAGATAAAAGTCGCATTTGAAAAAATCGAGAAAGACTAGTCGCAAGTCGAATTATGTGATCGCTAGTAATAATTTGACCATTGCGATTTAATGTACTTACGTCTCCAGAGCTCCCTAAATGGCGGTACATATCTTTTGACCACTCTCGTATTGCTTTATTTTGTTTTTCTGAACCAATTTTCTTTCCAGATGTCGGAGTCCAATTGTCAGTTAAAGCTTGATCAACAATACCACTGCACATCTCAAGAAATTGACGAAAAATACCTGAAGATAATTCGATTACAGTGGTTTTACCCGCGTAGCGATGTGGGGTATGTCGCTTAGCCAATAGTCTAAAATATTTTGCGTTTCCCTGTTTCGTCCAAAAGCTTTCAAAATCTTTCGGTCGCGACTGCTTGGGTAGCGAGTCGTATTCGATTTGAGCGGCGATTTTAGCTTCATCTCTAACCCGATTACCGGATTCCCAATTATCGAGTAAATTAGACAAATTCACAGTATTAGGCCAGTCCACTAAAGCCATCCGCCTAGCGCTGATCTCTTCAACAGTTTTAACGTATGGACTTGATTGATTATCAGTGCTCAATCCACCGTCTACCCAATCTAGTCGAACAAAGTTATAGTCATCACCTTCACGGTACGTTCTACCATCACTTGCAAGAAAAGTTTTTTGTCCTTCCGACATTATTCCAAATTTATAACAAATAATATCGTGTTGTCGAGCAGCTGCAGAGTTGAATATTAGTGATTGTTGTTCTGCATTTAATTGATCAAAATCATCAATTAAAAGAAAGAAAGGGACTTGTAAATCTAATTCGCTACGGATAAGTTCAAGCAATGGCATCAAGCCGCTAGAAAGAGAAAGCCAAGGATTAAATAGCGTCGCAGTACAGCCTGGCAAAAGAGAGGCGATATGTTCGTTGGCTTCAATGAGTAATAAGTTTATTTCGCTTACTACTCGAAGAGGAAATTTTGTACTGACGGGTTGTTTTGTTGTGCTGGGTAAACGAAGCAGGCGACTTATAAATGTACACAGATCATCCGGAAGAATTTTTGTACTTTGACTGCTATTGCAGAGAACATTCAATGCTGACATCAACTTACTTATTACAAATAAAGTTGTTATGTGTATAAACAGAGTTTCTCTTCTTGCTTTATTTTCAATTGCGCCAAGGTCACTTCTATTTAGACCAGCTTTCGTGAGGCAGCAATAAATTCCAAAAGGAGTTTCAGTCTTATTAATTAAATCGATAATATCAGCGGCACTATCTTCATTTTGAAGAAGTGATGACTGCACTTCCATTGAAAAATAGCGGAGCAACATAGTTTTACCGGTTCCACGTTGCCCTTCAACAATCGAGTCAACTCTATTTTTTAAATTACTAAGTGAGTTACTCCGTTCAACAAATAAACGATGAATAGATTCTGGTGGCATGCCATTGGCCATTACATGTGAAAACGGATTTTTCCATGTTTGGAGTGCTGGTGTTGGTGTTTCTATTAAATCCAATGGATCACGTTTGCAGCTTGCAATCGTTGGAAGACGCGCAGGGACTGGATTAGAGCGCGCATTGTTTTTAATCCACTCACCTGATTCATCAGAGTATTCAAAAACTTCGCTGTTTATTTGTCCTGCAGGTGAATCATCCTGTAATTCAATATGTACAAAAGAAAATTGCTTTGTATATTCGTCACCCGGATATGCGGCGCCTGCGGCACCGTTAAAAAAACCTGCGCCTGTATTTGTGTAGCTGACGGCATGCTTTAAATCATGTAAATGACCATGGAGATAAATATGCGGGCCAGTTGCTTGACCCAGTGTAGTTTCGAAAGCAGTTTTATTCCAAGCGGCTAAAAAATTTGATGGGTGATGTCCAACCGCGACAACTAAATTATTCTCAGTCAATCGATTTTTTAGTGAACCATTTAATCCTTTTAAGTCCACGCAAAGCTTACCCTCGTCTTTATCATCGCAGGATAATATTGCTGTATTTAAACAAACGAAAACACAAGATATATCGGAAAGAGTAACGCTAACTCTATCCATAGTTGGATTGGTATCCCATGTATTTAAGAATTGCGGATTATCAATCTTTGCCTGTTTAAACCACTCTAGAAAAGGACGTACATGAGCGTGTTCTGAGCTAAAAATTTTATCATTCCAGCGACCAAATGCATCGAGATCAGAGTATGCCGATCGTAGTACCTGCGTATTTGCTTCTTTTCGATTCATGTCGTGATTTCCAGGAACCAAAATACAGGGAGCATTCACCATTTTGCAAATGGCAGATAACCATTCTTGACCTTGCAAAAACTCTGTATAAACGCCTTTTTGCGCAAGATCGCCTGTGAAAATTACGCAATCGATTTTTGTGCCGCTATTAGTGAGAACTTTTTCAAGTGCATCTAACACTCGTTCTTGAATGCCTACATCATCTTTGCAGCCAAAATGAACATCAGAAATATGGAGAAAGCTAAGTTGATGATGTTTAGTCATTGTTTCTTTTATTCAATTATGTTGTTTTAAGTAGTTTGAATACATGTTGAGCAAGAAGTGGAGGTACTGCGTTTCCGACTTGTTGTTGTTGGAAACCAATCGATCCATAAAACTTGAAATTATCAGGGAATGACTGAAGTCTCGCAGCTTCTCTGACAGATAATCCACGATTTTTCCAAGGGTGGATTAGCATATTTTTTCGAAAATTTCCAAGAACAACAGATGGTTCATCTTCTTTAAGGCGCTTGTAAATTCCTGTATGGCATCTTGATGTATCAGCATAATTTTTCATGAGCTGTATTGGTATATTTTCCCAGTTTCCACCCTGTGGAATATGCGAATATCTCTCAATTACATGCGGTGCATTTAGAGTTACTAAGTTGTTCCAACAACTAGAAAGTTTATTGCGTAACGTTCGAGCATAAGTAGCTGTTGCGATAGAAGAGTAATTTGCCGTGTCTGGTGTGTCACCATTTTCAAGGTTTGGCAGATCTTCAATTGCTTCTCGAACAGTTCGATGACGTTTGACTTTATGTTTAGGTTCAGAGACTGCTTGACCATGCAGTGACCCTACAATAAATAAACGATTTCGTTTTTGAGGAACTCCGAAATCCGCTGAGTTCAAAACAAAAGTTGTTGTCGTATAGCCAAGCTTCTTAAATCCGTTTAATACGGCATCTAAAAAAAATCCTCCTTGGGTTTCAACTAAGCCTTTAACGTTTTCGAATACAACCCAGTCCGGTCGTACTTCTCGAACAATACGCAAGTATTCTCTAAACAACCAATTGTTGTCATTGTCGATAGTTCTGTTTGTTTGATTTGATGTTGAAAAGCCTTGGCATGGCGGACCACCGAATACGACCAATGGTTCAGATCGGTTTAGATTTGTGAAATGAGATGCTTTAACCTTCCTGATGTCGCTACTAAATAGAGTGGTTTTGGCATGATTTGCGCTAAATGTTTGCGTAGCCGCAGAATCCATTTCAACAGCGTAGCGAACACTGATGCCACATGCCTCAGCACCCAGCGACATACCTCCAGCCCCTGAAAATAAATCAATTCCCTGCATTTGTAATTTTCTTTAAGTAAATCTAGGGAATCGTTGATAAGTAAATTATCAGAGAGCTAAGTATTTCGTTGCCATCATCTTACATTAAGTTACGCCAAAAAATCGGTATAGCTTAAAACTTTTACGGCAGTTAGTGCTAGTCGAAACTGTATCTCAAACACTCGTCATCGCCACCGTCTTGGTATTCAAATACGAATCCAGCGCCTCCGGCCCGCCTTCACTGCCATAGCCCGAATCCTTCACCCCACCAAACGGCAATTCAGCCCACGGCATCGCCGGTTGGTTGATCCAGAGCATGCCGGTTTGCACTTGGGCGCTTAACTGGTGCGCGTTCTTGATGCTGCTGGTGAAGGCGTAGGCGGACAGGCCGAAGGGC
>JAYVLG010000085.1:0-11810 GCA_043759595.1 Sulfurirhabdus sp.
AATTCAGCTGTAAAACTTCTGCGTTCTTTTATCATCGTTTTCCTCTTTTAGGTGAATATTGCACCTATTGAGGTGTCCGTGTAAATTAGACCACAACACTTGTCCGCACCCAACGGTTTCACCACACCCGTCGCGGTATAACCTAATCCATAATTGTTCAACAGATAATAGGTATCAGGCGCACAGTTGCCATGGTTGAAGGTTTTACCTGGCAAAGCGTTGATGTAATCCATGATCGGACTTACACCGGGTTGTGCAGAATCGGAACAATTGACGTAGGAACCACCGCCATAGCCATCCTGTTTATAAAAATTATTAGTACCAGGCTGGGGATCGGGGTTTTCGATCTGATTGGCAGGTGGAACGTCTGGCATGCCATCCAGATTATGGAAACCAACATCACCTGTTGCGATCGCGATGAAGTTCGCTCCGGTTCCACCCATGATGGACTGATGATAATTGTCACTAATGGCAAAATCATCCGCCATGGCCTTGAATAATGGTGCATCCCCGGTGTTCATGTTGTAAAACCCCATGGCTTCCCCGCCCTGGAAGGTATTGCCAGGCGTTGGTGAATGGGTACCGTTCTGTGGGCCGATGCCCGCAGTCAGGTTAGCCCAGGCGAACAGGTCCATTTTTCCCTTGTTTGACTGTTGCCACATCTGGAAAAAACGGTGCATCGGGTCCCCTGTATGGGCATCGTAGGGAACATATTTGGTTATCTGGAATGGACCATTTTGCAGATTTGCCGGGAAACGGACATCAGGCACACCTGGCGGCAGGCCGGTGGCATATGTGGTTTGCGGTTGCGGTAGTGTGGCGTAAGGGCCAGTCAGCAAAGGGTCTATGCTGTAGCTATTCAGATTTGAAGCCTGTTGCTGCATTGCCAGCGAAAAATTCGGACCTGGCGTACCATCGGCATTTATGATCCCTTTGGACAGCAAGTTATCAACTGTCTGACCATGGCGCGGCTTATAACCCCCATACAGGTTGTCAAAGGTGTGATTTTCACCAATGATCACAATGACGTGTTCAATCGGTGTTCTGGATTTTGCAGTGTCATGGGAATGGACATTCTGGCTGTTCTCATCCATAGCCTGAGCTGTGGCTATTTGCCCAATCAAAGAAATGCTCAACGCCATTGTCGTTAATTTAAGGTGCTTTTTCATATTCATTACTATTTTCCTTATGGTGAATGAAAAGTGCGTGTTTTGTTGTCTAATCGAAAATACCAGAGCAATAAAATGCTCTCTTTGCATTGCAAAGTATTAACGCGAAAAATGGCGCGTTAGAGATAAGCTAAACCTTGAAAATGACAATGAAATGAAGAATTGCTGACATATATCTTACGGATAATGAAACCATTGATAGGCAAAGGTTTAACAAGCATTGTCGTAATGAAATTGAGGTGACCACCAGGTCGAAATGGCCGGCATAGCCATCTAAATCCGTATATATTTCAAAAAAATATTGGATGTTATGGTGTTAGCGACAAGAGTTCGCGCAGCTAGTCTGCCTTGGGAGCCCCACGCTTTGCCGGGGGATGCTTACTGAGGCCATTAATGCTTTCGAAAGCACTTATTCATCCGGTTTCTAGACAGATTGAGTAGTTTTAACTGCGATTTTTAGGTTGATCTGCGGTGACGGAAAATTTAAATCAATATATGTGTGCGAATGTTTGTAATTTGTGATCAACCTGACCTTGACTTGCGATTAATGAATGTCTCAAATTGGCAAGATACAGACACCTATATGAAAATTACTTGATTTTTTATAGCTGCCCATAGAGTTAACATCAGGCCAACGAAAATATTGGGCTTTGTTCATATTCTCGTTTCGACTTTCCGTAATCAATAATTGACATATGTTGCCTTCCTAATCTGCCTCAATCTTTGGTATCCGCGATGTTTGCATAATGTCAGTGTGGCAAATCTGTCTCAATACAGGGTGAGTTTTTGCGAACTGACCAAATCAGACCTGTCAGCCCAACGCCAATTAACAGCAGGCTACCGGGCTCGGGTACGCCTGCTACTGGGGGAGGCGCGCTTAGCGTTGGCGCTTTGATCGCCACCGGGCTGGCTGGATCGGTTGACCACAGAGATGGGGTGGGTTGTGTTGAATCGATGTCAATAGATAAAAAACTGGATGCGAGTGGATCCAGTGTCAGAATCGGATTACCTGCGCTATCCAGAATGCCAAAAGCGAACGCATCGGGTGCGGGGGTCTCAGCTATAGTCGTTAAATTCAGTATGAACGAGAGGCTGTTACCTGGGGTGAAGCGCTCTGTGAATACATTGAAAAAAGTACTGTCATTGAGGATCACGGTAGACGTGGCGTCACCACTTGCACCCCCAAAGGGTGTGCAGTTCAGTGGGCATCCTGCAGCGCTTCCGCCACCAAAATTAAAGTTGCTAAGCGTGGCAGTATTGTTGCCATCCCCTGTCCCGGACCCATCATTCAGCTGAAACGCCAATGCATAGTTTCCACCAGCTATCGAGGTTGTGTTTAATGAAACTGTATAGATGATATTCGCATAAGCAAGGCTAGAGGCTGCCATCAGGATCAAAAACGCCCAAGCTGCGGTGATGCATTTGGTAATCATAACTTTATCTCCTATCTTGATCCGGAAGTGGATAGCACTCGCGTGCTGTATGTGATTGCCTTTTTGGTTGCATCACTGAACTTCAGCACGACCGAAATGCTGTTTCCAGGGGGCAGTCCCATGTCGCTCGTACTAATGAGGTTGAAGTACGGACTATTTTGAGGCGCAGTGCAGCTGGTGACACCTGACGGTACGTCATAAAGACCGTCTGGAGCGCTGAGATTAAGATTGTCCAGTACGAGGGATAAAGGCCCATAAACCGTGGTATTGCCAGTGTTTGTCAGCGTGATTTTTTGAGAAAACAGTTTGGTTTTGAAGTCAAAAAGGTAGCCCGAGCGCTTTAATGATACTGACCCGCTGACGTCTGCTGCGCAAAGTGGTGCAAGGTTCAGCGCCGCATTCTGTGCGCCGATCAGATCGCCGACACCAGCAACACCATTTGCATCCGGGGTGCCGCATCGGGCAGGCGTCTGTTGCGCTACCTCTATTGGGTTATCGCAGAATGCCTCGTGTAAATTATCTGGATCCTGGTCGTACTGCCCAGTGTACTTGTAAAATTCATAGCGACGACTGACTGCTTCATTTCCAGCTTGCACTTCACCACCGTTCTCACTTTTTTCAAAGATACCCATTTTGCCAATGGGTGGTGATTGCAGCAGCTGCCACTCGATCTCGGGAGGATCGACATCGGGGTTAGGAACCGGATTTGCAACGTTGCCTCCAAGTACGAGATCATCCAGCTCAACGGGGCCGGGAAGTTCTGTTTTGTATATTTTCATCCAAATAGCGTCACCCCATTGTCCGGCGCCACTGGGTGGGAGGGGGGGCGCAGGGGGCGCCTGCACCACAGCGATTACCACGGGTATAGGCGGTGCGCCTGGGGAAGGCGGTGGGTTTTGGCTGACATTCCATATCGGCGCGGGAACATTGACCGGAGCCGGGATATTTGGACTACCGATAGTGCCGGCTACTTTCAAGGTGCCGGTCGTGTTGTCGCCTATCAGCCAGCGGTAGGTGGTCTTGGTGGGATTCTTAACCAGCGAGACACCAAAATGCTCGCAACCGCTTCCCGGGTAGTGTGCCGGATCGCCATATATCCAGCACTGGTGGCCCATAGTGACCGGATAAGGTGAGACCGCTGCAGGCGTGGCATCAGTGAATTGTTTTGAGACAGCATCATAGTGGCTCGCATAGCGGACAATTGATCCGGTACCCGTGGCGTTGGGAAGAATGGTTGGCTTGCCATAGCGGATATACAGGACAGGATTCGGCCCGCCGGTGTCACCAAATGTATAGACTACATCTCCGGGTGAAATGCCTTCAAGTTCAATCTCGAAACCATTGCAGGCTTGACCTGTGTCATTGATTACGTCGAAGTTGCTCAGGCTGCCGTAGGTGATGGGCGCGGCAATTGCGGATGTCAGACTGATGCTGCATATAAGTAGCGTTGCGATAGCGAGTGGCGTGGGAGAAATGGATAATCGTGAGAATCTCATGGCGAACCTCCTGATACTGACATGATGCAGATGATCAATGTTGGCAACGATCGCCAGATTGAAATCGTCTAAGTTACAAAGTACCGTAAAACCAGTAATGCATCATTCCTGTGATGCGGAAATATCAATAGATAGTATGTTTCAGGAGCGAATTTCCCAAACGAAGGGCATGAAAACGTTCCGTGCGGCCCCTGAAAATCAACTTTCCGGCTGAATGAGGCGTGATTGCATTGGCGGAACCAGTTCCTTTAAAATAACAATTTTTCAATATAGTCACAGAGTGAAAAATTGCAAGTGAAAAACAAAAGCCGGAATTGCATTGCAAAAAAATGATCAATTGGTACCTGCTTTTTAGGCCAGTACGCTTTTTTTGCTATGGAAAATAACCCAGTCGTTATTTAAACCTAGAAACTTCAGTTAACCGCTAAACTAAACATTTAACTTAATAATTCTAATGGAATTTTTAATGATTCCCTGGTTTACGCGGTTGGTGAGACAGATATGGGTAGGATTACATAGTCTTCGCAGCACTGGGTGGCGTTGCAACGCCTTGAAATGGAACGAACATTCTGCGTCTTTGGCTTTGCTCTGCGCTCCAAAAACAGCACACTCCAACCCATTTAACTAAGGTTTTCAGGTTAAATCATAAAGTCAGGAATACTGGTTAGTTCACTAGTGGGATTTGTGCTGGGTAATTCTGGTGGAAGTTCTGAATTCAAACTTCAAGACGCTGTTTTTTGTAAGTGCAGATGGTTCTGTGATACTAATTCATCCGCTTTGAATGGTTTGGCGAAATGTGAGAAAGCATCTTTTGTGGTGCCGGTTTTTTTTGGCGCAAAGCCATATTGTTCAATAAGCGCACGCATTTCATATATGTAGCGCATTGCGTTGCTTTGTGGCGTTCTAAATTGCATAGCCTGTTCTGAATAGGGTACAAATATATTTGAGACAATATCATCCAACAGGTTGTTCTTAGCAAATAGTTCGAATCCTTTTCGTGCGGATTCGAGGTCGTCTAATCCGAGCAGATAATTAACTCGGTTGTATTTAAAGTATTGGCGGGCAATGGAGAGTATCTCGGCAACTTGTTCTAGCGGTATGCCTTTCGCTTCGCCCAGTATGGTTTTGCGATTAGAGAAGCATTCAATCGGGAACTCGAACAAGGTATCATCTATATGTGATAACCTCCGAATTCCTTCATGGGATCTAATGGTCGTCGTAACAACAGAAAATGTTCCTTGGAAATTTGCCGGAACGAGATGATTGTGATGTATGTCTTCTACTAATTGCAGTATATCTTCTTCGGATTGCATATCCCCAGTGATAAGCAATATTTTGGTAACTTTTTCCAATACATCTCGGCCATGTTCAGCGAATATTTCTGCAAAAATATCATGAATCGGAACAATGATTCTATTTTCAGTTTTTCGAGGACTTTCATAGCAGCGCTGGCAAAATACACAGCCTTTAAGCTCGCCACTGAATCCGGTTTTGTACTTGAGGTTTGAGCATACATTGATGGGGTTAAGGCGCAAGTCATAGTATTTTCCCAGAACAGGGACGTCTTTGAACCACCAACTTGTCTCACTTCCCCAATAATCATCCTGAGTTTCCAGTATTTTAAAAGGTAAATCCTTGAGCAGTTCTCCTTTGTAAAATATTTGACCATCATGAAGCGCATAAGGCGTGTCCGAGGTAAACCTATGGATAGTATCGTAGCGATAATTTGCAAACCAGAAATTAAAGCGCCGGAACCTGCGTGCTGAAATGTTTCTCGTGTCTTCATAATAGGGATGTATTTCTGGGTTACTGATTCCCTTTATAATCAGATTATGCAGGTGAAAATCCCAGAGATGGGCTGTCTGTTCATCTAGCATGGTTTAGACTTTCATCAATAAAACACCAGAATGATGATGGCTCCAAAAATTTGGCAAATGTAGAGAAGCGATGTTTGGGGGCCAAAGAACAGTTTTGCTCTAATTGCTCTCTGGGAGTAAACAAATTGCTTTCCAAGACGGAATCCTCTCCCCTTGAGTATTTCTTGTTCCTCTAAAGAGCTATAGGCGTTTTTAAATAGTACATCTGGCACCCTGTATTCTTCATAACTATCACTATTGTTCAGGAATATATCCAACAATCGACTTCTTGTTATCTGAAAACTTTGGAAGCGTTTATAGATGTAATCCGTCACCCAAAATAAAAAAGACATAGCGATTTGAAGATACAAAATCGCTTCGTTTCCCATTTTTGTAAAGAAAATCGCGAGTAATGCTCCAAAAGTAGTGATTGACCATGATTTGATCATGAAGAGAAGATTGTCGAATTTCAGTATATTGTCCGCGAGCATCTTATATTCACTCCACGCCATTTCTACCTTGGTGTCAGGTATTGCCATTGATCTATTTCCAAAATATTGGCTGATTTATTTCTTGAATTGTATAAATACTTTATTGATTTTAATGATCTTTCTAAATTTACTTTTTTTGCAGGACGAAATTAAAGATAGATTAAAGCAAGAAATATGCAAGATATTTATTTTGAATGAACAATGTGCATACGTTAGAAATATACTGAATGCCGATTTAACCTGGAAACCTTAGTGGATGGGTTGGAATATGCTGTTTTTGGAGCGCAGGGTAAGGCGCAATGACGCAGATGGCCATTCCATTTCAAGGCGTTGCAACGCCGCCCTGTGCTGCGATAACGGTGCAATCCAGCCTATAGCTGTCTCGCCAACCGGGTTAACCAGTGAATCATTAAAATTTTATTATCAACTGTTAGGGTTAAAACCACCAGCTTTAGCTGATGGAGTTATGCTGATTATTGGTCATCTGAGCTACAGGTCACTCGATTCCGGCCTTGTTGCTTGGAATGATAAAGGAAGTTGTCGGCAGTGGCTATGAGTGAATCCAGTGTGGCATGTTGACTGTTTCTTTGGGCAACACCGAAACTTGCTGTTACTGCCGTTTCGCCTGTTGCGTGTGGAACACGGATGTTTGAAATTTCAGCGCGCAACCTTTCTGCAAGCGCAGTTGCTTCCTGAGGGCTTGTTTCAGGCAGGTAGATAATATATTCCTCACCACCCCATCTGGCCAGTACATCAGATTGTCTGATTAATTTTTTGAGTACATCAGCGATTACGACCAGAACTTTGTCACCATGGGGATGGCCGTAATTGTCATTGATGTGCTTGAACAAATCGATATCCAGCAAAATAATGGAGGTGTTACGTCCATTGCGCAGTGTCATACTCCAGAGTGGCGCAGTTTTATCGTAAAATGCGCGTCGATTATTCAAACCTGTAAGCGGGTCCAGTTGTGCAAGATGCTCCGCACGAATTTTTTCCTCCTGACCAACGCGAAATTGATAGGCCAGCGCCAGCGCTAAGAGTGTCGCATCAATTAGCATGCCGATTTCTACTGCATGGAATGTCCAGTTGTTGAGAGGTATAAAACCCCAGACGGAGAGCGTTGTCAGTACGGCGCCCGCCATGGCAGCGATGGCTGCCAAAAGAAAATAGCGAGCTGGTTTATGGCCTGAGTAGACTGAAACGCCACCCAGAAACAGCATGATGATGGTGAACTGAGACATAAAAGTGAATGCACCGAGCAGGGCATAGAGCTGACTATTCAACACGATTGCGGCGGCAAGCCAGACTCCGAATGTGGCGCTATACCACAATACAGCTTTGTAAATTCGAGGGGAGTTTTCTTTTGTATCAAGAAAGCGAAACGCAAACAGCAGGCCACTTAGCGAATAAAAATACATCAATACGGGGGGAGCCCAAAGCTGCCATGTTACAGACAGGGGCCAGATCCATTGATAACCGTGGCCTGTGTAGGCGGTGTTCATGGCTACGAACATCGTCAGATACAGGGAGTAAAGAAAGAAGCGTGAGCTCTTTAAGCCAACGAAAAGTGTCATGTTGTAAGCAATCAAAGCGAACAGGAAACCGTAGATGATGCCATAGCTATATCCTTGCTCTATTTCCCGATGTTGCGCCATTTCGGGGTTCATCAGATAGATTGGAACAACCATGGGATCTGGCGTCTCGATTCTTAGGAATACGTCACTTACACCTGTATTGAATAGCTGATCAAATGTAAAAAAACGGGTGTTGAGGGGACGTAGTGCGAAGGGCTTGCCATCGCCAAGGTGGTGCTCTGCGACAATGATATTCTGGTGCTTTATATAGATATCAATACTATCCAGCCATGCGGTTTCAATCGACAATCTTTTCGCTATGGGTGTAGCGGATGGATTATTTACTGAAAAGTGGATCCAAACGGGTTTTGAACCAATGCCAAAATTAAGGAAGGGGCTTTGACTCTGCGAGAATTTCCCGGACTTGTATAACGCTTCTGCATCAGTCAGCTTGAGTTGGGAAGTCTGATCTTTCAAGAAACTGGTGGACAAACCTATTGCCGAGTCACTCTCCAGCGCCACTGAAATGGGGGCGGCGGCGGCTAACGAATGCCATAGCAGGAATAATATCCTGAACAGTGGAAGAAATGTCCGTAAGATCATGAGAATATATAATTTATTCTCAGTTTTTCATGTCGTAATAGATGCGACAAAGCGTTACCCTGATTGCCTGTGTATTGGTGATTGGGGGTGATGTTGACGACTTGATAAAATGATAATAAACCATTTTAGCCTCAGGGTGTAAAGTGCGTGATATTTATTGAATAACATTTATTTTTTGGATGTTGACACGCTACAAGAAAAGATTTTGTGCTGTTTTTTTTCTTAAAAACCTATCCTGTTTTTCCCTTTTAAAAGTTTTTCTGTGTGCAAATCCTCAGGTTGCAATGTGTCGTGATTTGCTAGCTTGGCATTGCCGAAAGCGTCTATAAGTAACTTGCGCATGTCACGGGGGGCTATTGCAGCTAATTTTTCTAACACGTTCTGGGCAGGCTCAGGTGGAAACCCCCAATTGTGGTCGCTCAATATGTCTTGATAAACAGCGAGGGCAATTTTCAGCGAACCTTCATAATCAGGGCGTTCAATTGTATAAACATTCATCCGGTTAAGTATGGGTTCAGGGATACTGCTTTCATCGTTTGCAGTAGCAATCCAGAGAATGTGACTTGCATCAACAGAAACTTCTATGAATTCATCTTTAAAATGTTTGGCCGTGTCTTGCTCAAGCAAGCTGTAAAGCGCACCCATTGGGTCATAGCGGGAATCGCCCCCGGCTTTGTCTACTTCATCCAACGTGATCAGCGGGTTTGCATATTCACCATTGACTAAAGATTGGGCTACTTTTCCCGGCTTGGCGTTGGTCCATTGTGAAGACGCGCCAGATAATACCCAGCCTGCAGTAAGTGAACTCATAGAGATGAATTCGAAGCCAGTGCCCAGAATTTTTGCCACAGATTTTGCAAAATGGGTTTTACCCAAGCCGGGTTCGCCAAGCAGAAGAATAGGGGTGATCTGCATGGGTTCGTTACCTGAAATGGCCAAGGACATATGTTTTTTGAAATTATCGATCACTTCCGTGAAGTTTGGTGAACTTTCATAGAGCGAATCAATACCTTCAGTAGATGAGGGTTTGATAATGTAGCGCATGCCACCGGAGCGAATCATTTTTTCATACAGGGATTTGAGTGAATCGTTTTTGGAAGCAGAAGAGTCTTCCATAGCACGATCAACATCAGCGACGCTGTAGATGGATTTGTATCCAGCGATAGGAATTTGGATGGTTGCAGTCATATCGTTGCCCCCTGAGCATACACGTCACTTAAAGTTCACTTTGAGTTTCTTGGAATTTTATGATGCTTAATGGTTTTAGCGGCAAGGCAGACTTAATCTTTAATTTATTTGGCAGGGTTAGAATAGCAATTTAACAGCCCTGCAGACAAGACTCTGAGGTGAGTGGTCATTACTGTATGCGAATGGATCCGGGTTTATTTTTGAAATGTTAAGGACAACATGCCACAAGAACACTGTCAACGACAAAAGAACGTTGATGGCAATTATTTGGAGTAGTCACGATCTGTTCTGTCAGTTCCACGGAATTGGCTGATAGTGTTGTCAATTCAAATGCGGTTTTCAACAGCGGGGGATTTATCGTTCCTGGCCTCATTTCTGCTTAGAGCATCGTATTTTTTATTTCACATGGATGGTGTACACAATTTGATGAAATATTTTTCCCGGGTAAAAAGGTTAAACTTTGATGCTGGATGTCTGCAAGCTTTTCATGCTGGCGGCGCGTTCCTCCAGGCTAAGAGCGCGTAAGCTGTTAAGCGCATTCATTAACACTTCTTCTTGTCGGTCTACCGGGAATACCATGTAAGCAGGGAGTGAAAATGAAGGGCAATGCGGAACCAGCCACAATTGACCCTGATCAATCAGATCCCGAGTGATACGCATGGGGAAATATCCTGAGCCGCCACAGTGGAGAATTTGCTGCATCACCAACCAGCCAATGTTCGCAGTGATTGCTGGCGGGGCCATTTCTGGAAAACTGGTTGTAAATTGAGAATGGAATTCTGATCCCCAATCCATGTGAATATAGCCTGGATCTGGCCAAGCTCTGGAAGGATCAGAGGCAACTAACACGAGCACTTCCTCAAAGAGTCGTTCAATTCCTAAACCTGGACGACTTTCTGGCGTATACATTATCCCGACATCTACCGTGCCCTGAACCAGACCTTGCATGATGCCTTCCTCAAAGCCGATTTCCAGACGCAGGGAAATGTCGGGATATGTTTCCCGCATCCTTCCTACCCATTGCGGCAAAAAGCCATCCCATAAAGCGATGCGCCCGCTCAGGGTGAGGCTTCCACGGAATCCGGCAGGAAGGCCGACATCGTGTTTGGCTTGCTCCATCGTCTGTACCAGTGTTTTGGCATGTCGCAGAAAACGACGTCCAGCTGGCGTGAGTTCTGCGCCGCTCCGACCGCGCCGAAACAGTGTGGCACCCAGCTGTTTCTCCAAAGTCTGGATGCGGGCGCTTACGGTGGATTGAGTAATGTACAGGCGCTGCGCCGCACCTACAAAATTACCAGCAGCAGCGACAGCAAGAAAAGTTCGGGCGAATTCAATTTCCATAAACTACCTTATCTATCGAATTTATCGATATATAATACCAAAAAATATCGTTTGTTAAATGTTTAATTAAAATTTACTCTAGAGGCATGATTTTTCTTAAACGAAAAAAATATATGTGTTCTTACAAGATTGTTTAATTACTTAAGGGGGAACGTATGAAATCAGTTTCTACCATCATGCAGCGCTTCTGGACGCAACTTCGCAATCATGACCCGCATCCAGCCAGTCATGCGGAAAAGCTGATTTCAACAGTTGGAGGATTTGTGGGAATTTTGCTGGTACTACTTGTCAGCGGTCGGATTCTTGATTTCCATGGTGCAGCTTTAGTAGTCGCCTCTATGGGAGCATCAGCAGTACTGCTCTTCGCAACTCCCCACAGTCCTCTCTCTCAGCCTTGGTCGTTATTAGGTGGACACCTGGTGTCGGCCTTCATCGGCATTACTTGCGCCAAACTACTGGCCAACCCGCTATATGCTGGGGCTCTGGCAGTTGCTTTGTCTATTGCTGCTATGCATTACCTGCGTTGTCTCCATCCACCAGGCGGGGCCACGTCTCTGGTGGCCGTCATGGGAGGCGAGCCGATCCGTGCCTTGGGTTATTGGTTTATGGTCACGCCTGTTTTGGTCAATGTGTTGATCATTCTGATTGTTGCGGTT
>JAYVLG010000086.1:0-2527 GCA_043759595.1 Sulfurirhabdus sp.
GCTGAATGGCGCATTTCAATTGATGAATTTTATAAGGCGAAGCAGTACACTTTGAGGAAAAAAAGAATGCTTAGCGCATACAAAAGTGTAGAAGTTCCGCTTATCAAACTGAGCTCATCATTTTCATCACGTCCTGAACATGAATTTTCAGACAAAAAGGGGAGTGTAGTAAAAGTCACGCACTTGGCAGTTGCGCAAAGGTGATAAAACAAATTCGTAATGCACTCGTACATTCGAGTGACAAATACAATAGGGAAGATTGCTTTATGCCATTTTCAGAATCGGAATCTGTAGTGATTAGCTATGTGCCAATCATAAAATACCTTGCGGAAAAAGTAATATTTTCTACAGCAGAAAGTATTTGACTGGCCTTACCATCCTTAACCAAGTAAATATGGTTCAGCATCAAGGAAATTTCACGTCAAATTAAAATATGAAATGACCAGTACCTAGATTTATCTCTTCGAGTGCACCAATTTTAAATTGGAACTGTGATAAAAATTACCTAAAAAAACTTAAAGGACCAGCTTCGCATTATATTTTTGCATTTCAATTCTCCTATTAAAAATTAATTGCGATGCTGAGGTAACCCCGCTTTTCTACAATTTCATACTATGGTTATTTTTTTCTGTTCTCAGCTAGAACATAACCACGATCCCAGTAATCTATCAGTTCTAAATTCTCCACTTCGACGTTGGGATATCTGTAGGGATTCCGTGATTTCATTAATCCGTCTGCAAAAGCCATAAAGCCTTCCTCAGCAATCTGATTCATTAAGGCAATTTTTGCAGGGTCTTTCTCCTTAGGTCTTTTTATTGCGGGAGGTGTCTTTACTCTTAAAAATATGCAAACGCCAATGGCGACAAGAATTGGTAGTAACAGAAAGAAAAACATTCCATAATTACCGTGTGGGTTCCGCGCCGCTTTTTCACCAATTACAAACATAGCCACGAATCGAACTCCCGCTGCTCCGATACCAGTTGCGATAAACCCAATAAGCAACCATGAGTTTCCAACCTTCACCTTCTGCTCACTAATTTTATTCATTACGAGCCAAGTGATTGGAAAAAATAGCAAAGCACCACCTAACTGTTGAGCTATGAAAGTAATTAAAATATTAACTCCAAGAGAGATATCCATAATTTTGCTCCTTATGTTTTAGTGTTGAAACGTAAATTTTGTGCCGTTCGTAAACCTACATGGATTTAATTAAGCACTTCAATTCCTTCCACGGCAAGCATCATACTAAGTAGCATAAATTTTAAAGATTGACCAAAATATTGGGCGCGCTACGACCGACCACTTCTGGCCGAGTTGTGAAGGTTAATTACTTGCTCAAAATTATCATCACTCTCACCTGATCATGCGGGTGTGATCACGGTGTCAGGTCTTGTCTTTTTCCTTCTCGCGAACTATCGAATTAAACGGGTCAGCTTGAGGTAACCGGGAGACACGGTGTCAGGTCTTGCCTTTTGCCACCCGAAAAAATGGGGACAGCTTGCCCCTCATTCCCCACGCTTTAGTTACGAACAGAATCTACACCTTGGTCGCTAGTGCAAGAAAGACGGGGTAGGGTCTCGTTTCGCCTTGAACAGTATGCGCGGTTTCAAAGTGAATATCCTTAAAACCATGCTTTTCCAGCGTGGCGCGAAACGCGCTGCGTTCGAAACCACTGTGGTAGACACCTTCCACGCCTTTAGGGTGAAAACTCCCGTCTTCTTTATCCAGATCTGCCAGGGCTATTTTGCCCCCTGATTTCAGGTGGGCGGCAAATTGTTTGACCATGTTATCGGTGTCTTCAACATGGTGCATGGCCATTGCACTCATGATGAGATCATATTTGATTCCGGTAGGCTTGCGGGTGATGTCCTGGCACAGCGCCTGCACTTTGTCCTGTAGCTCCTGTTTTGCGATCAACTGATCCAGCATGGCTTGTGAAATATCCACCGCGGATATTTTGTTAACGTAGGGTGCGACCTGTGAGGTGATTAAGCCGGTACCCGCACCAAAATCCATCACATGCATTTGTGCATTCAACTCAACATTTTTTAGAATACAACTGCCGATGGCTGCAGAGAGTTGTTTGATCCTGTCGCTAACATCCCAGTCTTTTGCTTTGTCTTTAAATTTATCTGTCATGGTGTATTTTCGTAGTAAGTGGTGTGAGTGGGCAAGCCAGAACTTGCTTGTTGTACCGTTATCATTTTCAGCAAGCTAAAGGGTGCGGTATCGTATTATGTTTTTGATTTTAATTCATCAGTTAAAAATTAATTGCAATGTTGCCACCTTTAGTTGCGAGCGCCGGATACTCAGCGATGAGCGCTGGATGACTGGCTCATCACTCAATATATAGCCAAAACAGTTACTATTCGCCGGCTAAGGATATAATCAGATGGATATTAATCGCCTCGGGATACGTTATGACAATAAAGCCTCAAAACATCCAAAGAGTACTCGTTATAGGTGCGGGCCGAGGCGGCACAGCAATGCTCGAACTCTTTCTCGACGACCCGCTGATTGAAATTGT
>JAYVLG010000087.1:0-2908 GCA_043759595.1 Sulfurirhabdus sp.
CTCCTGTGCATATATTTGATATAACCAGACATTTCAATTCTCGGTTTTTTATGTTTTCAAGATGAGTTATCTTGAAAACAAAAAATTTCTTCAAAAAACACCTTTGCGAAACAAACCGCATCATAGATTCAGATTCAATTGCTATCTTGAAAATTTTAATTCTCCACAAAAATTATCATATGCTCTATATTAATTAAACCAGTGAAACATTTGTATATTTACGAGCCATGCAAGCAGCTGAATCTTTTTTAATTAGTACGATATTCCATAGAACATTACATCTTATCAAATTTCCAGATTTTTCCCAGCAAAAATTTCGAAGCTATACGCCAGATAAATAATACAATTAGCGTAAATACTATTGGCTTTATAAAAGTAACGAAATCATTACGTACTAAAGTTAGCAATGGCCAGGCAATCACGCCAGTCAACACAAACACCCTGGAGGAATTTAAAATACTTATACTTTCAAGACGGCCCAGCCAGAAACCAGCAGCAGTAAAAAATATTATCACTCCTACCAAACCAAAATTTATATAAGGCTCGCCGATAATACTAAAGCCGACACCCTCTCCCGCTTCAAACTTGCCTGGATCCAGTCTATAAGTAATCCAGTCAGATGGTATTAAACTCAATAGGGCTTCAGGATTAGTTTGCACTTCCTGTATGGCTTTAACTCTATCAGACCCACTTTGCTTAAATCCAATGTTAGGAAGTGACTCGAGCACTGCTTTTAAATAGGTAGCCCCATAACGATATGGGTCCTTAACTGGCACCAACCGGATAATACTTGCTAATACGTTTGATGTAGATCCCATCTCCGAAAACCCAGCACCAATTTTTGCATTTTCTGTCGATTTTAGTATATCTGTCTGATCTATTTTATTAAAAGCTTCTCCAGAGCTTCTAAGTAAACCTACTGCTGGAATTGCAATTAACACAAAAGCCAGCGCAGCAAGCGCAATTGGAAGAGGGATTTTTCTACCCAGCTTTACCCAAAGCACAACTCCCACCAACAGCGGTATTAATGCATTGCTTCTGCTGCCTGACAAAAGCAATAAAATAAAGAATACAGCTGCAATCGAATAAGAAAATATTTTACTTGACTGCTTTCTTGCCCCAAGCACAAGAAAAATAAGTGCGACTGGCAGCACCATAGTAAACGCACCAAGCCCACGTGTATCGCCGGCACCTAATCTAAAAAAATCTACCCTCGAATAATTCAACAAATTCCCAAATGAGGCAATTGCCATGCCAAGAAATATAAGTGATGCAATCAATAACCCAATGCCATCCCAGTAAATCATATCCAGCACTTTGTTGGCTGAAACTTCACTCACAACATGTTTCTGTATTTTGAAATTTGTGCGCTTCAGCGCCATTGAAAAACCAACTCCTGTGCAAGCGAGCGCAAGCACGGTATACCAGCCCGCACGTTCTAACCACGGCGCAAACGTACCAAAATCCATTCCAGTCGTGTCAGTCCATCCGAAAGCAGTTGGAATAACCCCGCCTAAATGAAATAGGCATAAGAGAATAATATATGCAGAAGTCAATAAATAAGCTGTTTTAAATTGCCCATAGCTACAAATAAAAAATGTTGCCAACCATGCTACAGAAGCCAGTGAAACATACAATGGCCAACTGCTATGCAGTTCAGGGGTACCAATTAACTGCGGCACTGCAAGCAATATCATCAACAGACTGACAGACATCAGGATTGCACGCCATGGACCCCAATGGTAAGAAGCTAAATTCTTAGCTCTTCCCTTGGCGATTCCAGTTGCCAATTGCCTAGATTCCATACGTATCACTTAAGTGAAATTCCATTTCATACACCCTATATTATTTTATTATCGGAACAGCTCTATTCTTCTTGTATGAAGAAATCACCTCATCGAACACATCGAACCAAAGCACATGCGTACCTTCTACACATGCTCCATAAAATGCTCCATAGGAATGTGCAATCGCCATATCACTCATTACAGTATCGACATCATCAGCACGTCGAATTATGGTTTGAAGCAATTCTACTCTTGGTTGGGCATGACCCGCGAATGGTGCCATTTCTTTCGGAATATCATTCAACCGCCCCTCATTCATCTCACCATTCAAGCCTGCAAAGCTATGGCTAGAATTGCCGACTAATATCGCTTGAGGATGCCTTTTTCGCAGCTCCAGCAAGGTTTCTCGAAGCGCTTCAAGCATCTCTTTTCTTTCCCATGGCAAGGGCGCGGCTTTAGTGAAAACCGTACATTGATCCAGAAAAAGACCATCGTATGGATAAGATGCAAGTGTTTCGCTACACGCGTCGAGAAATCCATTACGCCACTCGATTGTGCGCGGGTCAAAAACTCTCGACAAATCTCCTGGAAAAGCTCCCGGAACTGTTGGCGCATAACCGCCAGGATAGGTACAAAATGAATTCTTGACTCTGTTCAGACGATTATGGCCGGGGCCGGGTACTTTAGTTTCCTGAATTACCATTTGATAGCCGAGCATTAAAATTTCTGGATTAAGTGATTTAACCTTATCCCTCCAGCGCCTGAATATGATGCTGTTATCTTGCGGCACATTTGCCAGCGGGTACTTGGCAACCATTGCCTCTTGTCCGCCCTGCCCCGGCGCATCAGGCGTGATGTAGGCTGTACAAAACAAGGGCGGTATAAACGTTTTCTGCGGGACCGCAATGAGCTGCTGCGAATTTGAAGTCTGAGCGTCAGCTTGAAAGCCCAAAGTCATGCCTGCCATTGATCCCAATGACAAATTCAGAAATGAACGACGTGACATTCTTGAAGATAACATGGCGTTACTCCCGCATCAGCCTGCTTGTCTTACTACGACTTCCAGGCAATTTCGATAATTGTCAGAGACTGAGGTTAATACCCTGGTCCACCAGTTCATT
>JAYVLG010000088.1:0-8819 GCA_043759595.1 Sulfurirhabdus sp.
CGGCGTCCTGCGTTCCTGTTTCATGGACCAGACAGTTGCTACCGAGTATTTACCAACGGCTGCTTACTGGCATCCTAATTGCATGATTTTGGATACCGGTCTGCCGCCGTTCTCAGAAACCAGCTTCGTGCCCATTGCAGTCTTTGGAGAGCTTGGAAAGCAGACATCTAAACATCAAGAGTCCACCGCGCACCGACGCAATTTCAGAAAAATGCTAACAGGCGATCTGAGTCCATTGCTAGAAGTGCTCCTGGTAAACCGATCAGGGCGGCTCCTGACAACCTAATCGTGGTGGTTCGGGCCGGGCAATCGTGAACGCCCATTTCTGTAATCACCAGGTGTCATGGCGTGGTGTGCTTTGAAGACACGTTGCATATGAGCTTGGTCTGCAAAACCCATTGTGTGCGCCGCATCGGCCAGTGCGATGCCTTGCGACAGCAGCCGTCTCGCGCCATTGATACGCAAGTTTTGCAGGTAGCGGCCAGGCGTCATGCCTAATGCCGCCTGAAAACGCCGGATGAATTGGGAGTTACTCATCCCACAGGCATCGGCCAAACCTCTTACTGTGATGTGTTTCTCACACTCGGTTTGCATTGTGACTACAGCTGGAACCAGTTCTGAAGGCACATGTGTGCAGTTCACGGGTTTGCCAGCACGGGCCAGGCCAGCAAGCCATGTGGACAAGTCCATGACCAAGGCCCTTGCCGCGTACTCCGATGCAACCGGCTGGCATAGTTGGTCAACCAATAGGGCAATGGAGGGGGCCGCAATGCAACGAGACATAAACTCCAAACCATCCGGAGGTGTGGCAAGACCCCATACTTGCGTGACCGCATTATGCAGCCAGGTCGCCTCGATAAACAACATCCGATAGGACCAGATGTGCCCGGACACGGGATTGCAGGAGTGAACTACATCAGGCTCGATCAGAACAACGGACCCCGCCTTAACGTGGTGTGGTCCGCTGGGATGGTGGAATGTCGCACTGCCCTGGTCCACGATGCCTACGGAATATTCGCCATGCGTGTGGGCGCGGTAGCAGTCGCGCGTATTTACGCTGACGCGCAGCTCTGCCCAGGGCGTTGACGGGCAGCGGTGAATGCAGTGCTGGCTTTGGGAAGGCATAAGGTGGTGTCGGATCATCGCAACATATTGACTATGCTACATGCGAGCAACACGCCCATCGCTTTGTTGAAGCTCTTCTGGCGCCCAGGTACGGCCAGCCATTGCGTCAAACTCCGACCGGCTACTGCCCAACATCCCACGCCGAAACTGCAAGCTATCAGCGACACGCTGCAAAACAGCCACAGCGCGGTTTGCACATCTACTTGGGGCAGTACAAACAGCCCCACTCCAGACAAGGCCACCATCCACGCCTTGGGGTTGAGGGACTGTGTGATGCAGCCGTCCATAAATGCCCTCAAGGCGGTGTACTTATGAAGTGCAGGAGACCCTTGCAATTCGTTAAGGGGCGCAGTTGCGATGCACCAAGCAAGATATATCAGGTAGCCGGCCCCGGCCCATTTGATGACCTGCATGGCGAACTGGTTGTTCAGCAACTGCTCGCCTCCCACGCCCATGAGCCAAACGACCAGGGTATAGCTCAGACTGATGCCCAACACATAGGCCATTGCTGCGCTGGGCCTACCATTGGAGCCGTGGCGAATAGCTAGGATATTGACCGGTCCCGGCGTGATGGAGCCGACCAAGGCGAAAATTCCCATTGCAATTATTAGAGCCGTCACAGACACGCCTTCCGGAGTCATTTACTGGAAAGCAACAGTATGCAAAAGCGACAAGCGGATGTATTGAACAAAATTGCGATAGGTGCGGATTCCAGCCACTCGTGATTAGTCAGTCCAATTGGGCACGATCAGACATTCGGTTACATGGCGAACGTTCGCAAAGGAGTGCCATGATTCTCAGTCAGCAACTGGTCGATTCCTGACCGAAATCCTCGCCACATTGCCGACGTTCAGAGGCATAGGCGGATGGCTGGATTGGAGGAGGCATTTCGGCAAGCTGCCTGACAACCATCGGGCCGTTCTTGTTGGTAACTTACAGTAACGACGGAATCTGCCGCCGTTTTCCAATCCGAACGTATTTTTGCAAAGTCACCTCTGATTTGTGCCCGGTAATTTGCATCAACTGGTAGCTGGGAATGCCCGCCAACGTGCCTGCCGTCGCGAAGCCAGCGCGCAAACTGTGGCCTGAATACAGATCAGGGTCACGGCCTGTCAACTCGACGATTCGTTTGACGATGTGTGCCACCGCATGGGGGGTGAGCGATTTGTCCGAAATCTGGTCATGCCGATTGACTGCCGAAAAAATGTGCCCCGTCGAATTGCCGCAAACAGACTGCCAGTGCTTCAGCGCCTTGACCGGGCAGCGGTCACCGTATGCAAGTGGAATGAACTTCACAAAGCCAACTCCGGTTTGATCGACCTTGCTGGACTTGAGGGTGATTTCAATGCCGCTGTCGATCCAAGTGACGCAGTCCCATTTCAACGCGACCAGCTCACTTCGGCGGAATGCGCCTGCCCAGCCAATTGCCAGCAATGCCATATTGCGTGCCGCCTGTACTGGCCTTCCTTTGCTGGCAGCAGACCACATATCAATCAGGGTGTTTTTTTCAATCGCGGTGACTTGGCGCTGACCGACACCCAGGCTGCGACGCACCCCTTTCATCAGTTGCTTGATGCGCGGGTCATGTACCGGCGATGGATGGCCCCGCTCCATATGTTCAACGTGCAGACTGACCAGACGCTTTTCGATGGTGGCGACGGCCAGAGTGATCGCCATCGTCGTGATGAAGGCCGCCACTTGATCGACGGTGGCTGGAATGGCGCCGCCCGCTTCAAGGTAATAACGGACATCTTTGGCGTATTCGGCGCGGGTTGAACCCGCTTTTGCAGCGGCCAGGTAATCTGCTTCGGTCAAAGCAATGACCTGCGCGCAGTTTTGAAGTGCAGACATGATGTTTACTTTCGGTGAAATGTGGCGCGTAACGGCGCAAACTGACTTACGAAAAGTGCAGTTTTTCGGCGGTTAGCGACTTTGAAAAAAGCGGCGAAGTTGCCGCTGACGAAGACTGGCCGAATGACCCAGGGTCTTGCTGGGTGAATGACCTTCAACCGAATGCTGGCGTTTATGGCGCTGACCCGGTTTCGGATCAAGTCAATATTCAGAGGGGAAAAGTAATGTTGTGGACGACCTGTCGGTTTCAGTTATCAGCCACACGCGCTCGCCTGCGATCAGGTAACTTGATAAGACCCTGAAACCATTCAACACGGAAAGGTCGTTTTCCTTGGCATCTTCAGGCAGCACATCACCCCACAGACCGCAGTTGTGCTGGTGAATAAATGGTGTGGGGTCGATACCGTTGGTGATGAGGTGGGCGTGAACGCCAGCGGTAGCAACGATTTGACCCAGCGAAAACAGAGGACGATTTCGGTTCTTGGCGTTCAGCAGTTGGGTGGTGCTGACCGTTTCGTCGTGGATAGGGCTTTGGCTCATAGGTGGTTCTCGGTGGAGGGTTGAGCCGCGCTGATTCAAAAGTGCCGTCCAGAAACGCAAAAAGCCACGACTGTGGAGGTCGTGGCTTTCGCTAAAGTCGGCAGTTACTGGCGCTTTTTAGTGGCGCGGCACAGTGCGTGATGCACCGTATCGTCAGCTTACAGGGACAACTTTACTATGTCGAGCACAAAATAACTTTGACGAATTTCCCGGATTTTCTATCGGATTTTCAGGCTCCTTTAGAAACGTGACAGATGAAGTTGGAAAACCATCGTACTAATCATATGAAGTATCAACGTAAATAGATATCCCCCAAATGGGGGGTATGGCGTTGTTTCGTTTATACGAATTCCCAGATAAAAATACCGTAATAATTAGGCATGAATACTTCGTCCGATTGGGTTGTAAATACAAGTTCCACTGAGTCGTCGTCGTACCAAACCGGACCAGTCATGGCATGGGCACGGGACAGCATCACAGGGGAGCCGGTTTACATCCTGGAGTTGGACAAGTCACGTACTGGCGGAAAATGTGGCTGCGAGTGCCCTAGCTGCGAACTGCCTCTGACTGCAGTCAACGCAGCCAAGGTGACATATATCAAGCGACCACACTTCCGACATCCCAATGGCGCGGAGAGCAGTGAGTGCATGTTCCTTGCAGCCAGGTTGGCGGCGCTGCAACTCTTGCGCATGCAAGGAGTTTTTCTCCTCCCACGCCGAAAGTTGTCAGCGCAGATACTTGGCCTGAGTGGCATGCCGCATGAGGCTTGGGTAGAGCAACCTCCTGAACGCATTCGAATCAGCGACTTTGATTTTCGAGACAAAGTGGCAGCTATTTTGACGCTTGACGATGGGCGGCAATTGCGTATTCAGCTTATCGGTACTGGGTCTGCGACAGATTCTGAAGGGCACCCCATCCCCACCATCGTTTTGGATTTGAACGACCCGTCCATGGCCTCAATGTCGCCCGAGGAGCTGAGAAGTCGGATTACCCTGGCACCAGAGAGTTTATGCTGGGTCAGCCACTGGAATGACCATGCATTGAAAAGTCAGGCGGAAAATGAGGCGCGATTGTTGGCCGACGGGTTTATGGATTTACTCCCGGATGACGCCAGCATTTTGGATGGCGTAGACCCCAAGTTTCGGCGTGAAACTGTGCTTCACTTTGAAGTTAAGCGAATCCTTGCAGAGTCCAAAGAAATACGGGTGCCAGCCCTCAATGCGACCGCCTACGGCGTATCGAGCAACGGTAAACATGTGGAGCGCAAATGGGAGCGTCGAAGCGAACTGATTCCGATTTTCGACGTTCAGCTTGAGCAAAGATTTGGGCGTGTCATTCCCGATGTAATAGCAAAGACTTCACCCGAACATGGCGATATTCTCATGATTGAGGTCACTGTTACGAATCAGATAGATGAAGAACGACTTCAACGAATCAGGCTGAAAAACGTACCAACGCTTGAAATCGACTTGAGCCTGTCGAGCGGATTTATTACGAGGGCAGAACTAACCCAATGGGTTGTTCACGGTCTGGAGACAAAACGCTGGCTTCATCACCCGGAAATTGACTTGCAACGTCAAATACTCGAAAGAGATGTTGAGGCCAAAGTGGCCGGAATGAATGAGGCTGAAAATGAAGCGAGGAACTATCGCAATGCGGTGCTTGCAACCCCGCTGGAGGAAGTTAAACAAGACTATCTGAATGCAGTCTTAGCTTGCGCTGAATTTGACCGAGAAGAAGTTGTTACGGATGAGTTGCGCCTTAGGATTAAGCAAGCAAAAATGTTTGTAATTGCAGAAGCTGCCAAGCTAGCCATTCATGGCTATCGGGATGCAGCTGATCCCGAATTAACAGATGGCAGACAGGGAATCATTCCCAGAATTCAATCCATAAAGACTGGCCGTGGAGTGGGCTACCGTCTGGAGTCGACCATGGCTGTTATGAATGCAATTCGCCAATCATCGCTTTATAACAGCTCAAATCACACCATTTACCTCATCGCAGAAAAGACGTATCGCACCGCCAATGCTGATGCTCACCCAAGTTGGTTCACTTACTGGGTTGATGAAATAAAAAGCAGCATCAATAAAGAAGAGGAACATTACATTCGCGATAGAAAATTTGACCGACTGCTGTCTCTACTTTTCCCGGAAATCGCAGCAGGCCTCGCCAATGGTTACGGTACGGACATGCCTCGCAGTAAGAAGCCTGTTACTCAACGAATTAAACCCAAAGCAAGCCCCATTGCTGTTGAAAGAATTCGTGCTTTTTACAATGATGGCGCCTATCGCCATTACGCACCTCGAATAATCTTCGATGATGTCCTAAAGGAAGCGGAGGCAATCAAAAATGGTGACTCTTATGGGAAGTGGTTTGAAATATGGTCTGTCAGATACAACCTTAATAATCAAGTTAGCCCCATTGTTCAACTCTTGAAGGCGGCAGGTTTTACCGATGCGATTAATCAGTGGCATTCCTGGAATGAATATATTAAAGAAAATCAACCCTCCAGGAAAACCCAATACAAAGAACCGACCATACAGCCGAAGAAGTTTGAATCTGATTACTCAAATAACTCTTATGCTCAGGCAAAAGGCCGAGACAAGCCCAGAACATAGCCAATACCGCATACAGTAAGTGAGAGTTTGCCGCAGTGGTAAGCCGCCCCTCAGGTCAAACGTGGTGCTGACACCAGCAGCCGTTGTCAACTGCTGGCGACGTGTGCTGCAAATGAACTGGCACATACGACTGAGCCCGTACTGGTAATGCACTTTCGGCGTTTTGGTCGTACCAGGGAAAAACTCAGACGCCGTCTATGGAGTTGGCGCGAACAGTCATCCATGTTGTTCCAAAGGCTTCAGCAGCTTGGACATTACTGAGAAGATATTCTTCATTCACACCCGACTTCGACTCTATGGTCAAAATGGCGTACTGCATGATTGGGATCTGGTAGTTGTCTTTGAATCGACGGTCTGGAGTCCCATCTTTGTTGCATTTGGCCCAAGTGGTTCCGACCTGAGTTGCATCCAAGGGAACAGATTTCTCTTCATGGAACCGCATGCGGCCGACCTTCAGCGTCAAATCTTTGTACTCAATTAGCGCGTAGTTGGTCGCTGAAGCCCAGTACACAACGAAGCCGGGGTAGAAGTACATATCACCTCCATTTGCGTTCTGCAAATAAGGAACAAGCATTTGTGTTTCGATCACACCGCATTTGGATAAATCGAATCTAACTGGCTTCAAATCAATAATTCGACTTGCAATCGTTCTTTCTGCGAATTGATTCGCAGTCCTATGCGCTACGTTGTCCCAGATGCGCTCAGATGTGGAACATCGCTTGAATGCCTCGCACATGGCATCAAATGACTTGGCCACGCCGTCTGGCATGTCAAATTGTGTGTCCAGCTTTGACTGAATTAATTGTTCCTGAAGGTCTTTGCGGAGATCTGTTGCGTTATCTGAGGCCGTTTTTATCTGAGCAAATTTGTTTTTGAAGATGTGTTTGAGCAACCAACCTTTGTCCCAGCTTTGATACCTGCCAACATCTTGGTGCTCCTGCGTCTTTGCAGTTTCGAAGTCTGCACTTACGCATTCATATTGACTCTGGGCTTTTGAAAGAAGTTCCTTGAATGCACTCAATCCAGGGCTGGTAAGCACTTCTGACTCAGCGCTCTTAATCTCTTTCATGCCAGGAATAGTCGCCGGTTCAAGGTATGCCTGTGGATAGCTGGTTGCCGGGGCATTGATCGCGCGAGGGCTGGTTGTGTAAGCTGGCGAGGATTGGGCCTTTCCCCTAGGGGTAAGATTTTGGTGAAACGACATTCCTGTCCCGGGAATGTTGGCTGTTAAACCGATACCTCTTGATCCGTTTGTGATACGAAATGGTCCGACCCCAACAGATGTGGTAATTCCGCGTGGCGACAGTGTTAATCTCACGCCTGGAATTGGACTAAAGCTTTTTCTGAATCGCCACCCCATTTGTTTACTCCCTTATTTTTTAGGTCAGTGTAAAGCACATCCATGGTGGATAAGTCCGACAGCTGCTGGCAGCTTCTGAACGACTCCATCGTTGAAATTCAGATTCCAAATTACTGACTTTCGTAATCGAAAGAAACTGGCCTCACGAGACATTGTTATTGATGCTCACACTAATGAACCCGAGGTAATGCTGATTGCCGTACTGAGCACCACAAAGTCACTTGGTTTCAGCGAGCCCGGTGATTTGATTGACCCACAGTTGGGGATTGGCAGAGGCGAAGGCATGACCGTCACCGGATAGGGTTTCCAGCTTGATGAACGGGATGCCCAGTTGCTGGGCCGTGTCCGCATAGCCCGTCATGATCCGCTCTGAAAAATACGTGTCATTGCTGGCGTACACCCAGGTTTGGTTTTTGTATTTCTTGCCACTGTTCTCAAGCATCTGGGCGGTCATCCGGTTTTTCTCTTCGCACTGGGTGGACCAGCCGCCGCTGATATTGACCGCCAGCGCGACTTTATCGGGGTGCGCCTGGCTGTAATAGCTGGTGAGGAAACCGCCACGGGAATGCCCCATCACGATGACCTTGTCCACTTTGTTCTCGGTACGCACAGAGTCCACAAACTGGTCAAGTTGCGATTCCGCTTCCATCACGCCGTTGTTCTGGTCGCTGAGGCCACAGGTTTTGGCGTTTTCTTCGGTGAACTCGCCTTCGCTGTTGCCCCGGCCCTTGCGCATCAGGACATAAACGCGATACCCCTTTTCCACCAGCGCTTTGCGCAAGGTCAGGAATTTGACGGTGTTTTTCACCCGGCTTTCGTCCATGCCGTTAGCGCCATGACCTCTGCCGGTAGAGCCGTGATTGATGATAATGACTTTGCCATTCCATACAACGGGCTCGGTGCTCAGCACCTCCAGTTTGAGGGTGTTGGTGCTGAACATGGACTTTTCAACGTAGCTGAACGTCTGCTGGGCGTACACCGCTTTCTTCTTGGCAGCGGGTTTCGTGCCGACTTCCGTTTCCTGCGCGAAGGCCGACGCCGCCAATGCCAGGGCGAAGGCACCCCATATGATTTTGGAATTGAATTTGAAATTTGTAATCATTGTTTTTCCCTGTTTAAATTAATGGTCGTTGGCGACGATGAACTGGACGGCGGCTTTGGACATCCCCGTATCGCTATGCGCCACCCCCGGCACTGTTTGGAGCGACCAATTGAAAGCGGTGCCCAGTGTGGCGGCTGTGTCTTTGGCTGTATTGAAGAAATATTTGCCGCGTTCCATGCGGTTGGAACCCTGGGCCGTGGCTTCGCGTGACCGTGGCCGACCC
>JAYVLG010000089.1:0-2756 GCA_043759595.1 Sulfurirhabdus sp.
ATGCAAGACTGTAATAGCAGAAACATAATGTGGCATCCAAACGCTTAACTTGCTTTACTATTCACCAGCAATGCAACAATCGATCTTAACAAAGCAGATTATGTTCGTTTGTTTGAAGTGGGTTCAGAAAGATGAAATCTATGCAAAAACAGAAGCTATCAATTGGGTGAATAAATTATGTGCGGAATTTTAGCGATCATTGGAGACTCTCTGCCGGTAAGTAAGGATGCTGCAAATCAAGCACTGGATATGCTTGCTCATCGCGGCCCAGATGACAGGGGCGTTGTGCACGTGCCGGGTGCCTGGTTAGGCCATCGCCGCTTGTCTATCATTGATACCAGCTCTGGCGGGCATCAGCCCATGGTAGACGAATCAACTGGAGTAGCACTTACCTTTAACGGTGAAATTTATAATTACATCGAGTTGCGCAGCGAATTGGAGGCGCTGGGTCATCACTTTCACAGTCAGAGTGATACAGAAGTTTTGCTGCGATCCTACCTTGCTTGGGGCACACGATGTGTTGAACGTTTTAATGGTGACTGGGCTTTTCTGATTTGGGATCCGCGTGATCGGAGCGCTTTTTTGTCTCGTGATCGATTTGCCGTCAAGCCGCTCTACATTACTCACTCTAATGGCGTATTGTCCATTGCATCAGAGCCTAAGTCACTATTGGCACTTTACCCCGAGTTGCGCCGCGTGAATGAAAGAGCGCTATATCGTTTTCTGAAGGAATCTGCTCTTTATGACAATGCGGATTGCTTTTACGAAGGCATCCAATTGCTGCAACCTGCACATTCCGCCATCTACAAACTTGATGAGGATGAATTGGCTATCATGCGATATTGGGATTGGCCTGAGGCTGACACCCCGCCAGCACAGGGTAATGTGCAGATGGAGTTCAACGCGCTATTTGAGGATGCGGTACGGTTGCGCATGCGCAGCGATGTGCCGGTTGGAGTAACGCTGTCCGGAGGTCTGGACTCAACCGCAGTGATGACTTCTGCGAACAGACATTTGGAATCCGGCAAGACACGCATGACAGCTTTCACTTCCGTGTACGAGAAGCAAGGAGATTCCACTGTAGTAGACGAACGGAAGTGGGCTGCATTGGCGGTAGAAAACTGTACTCATGTTGATTTACAGCTGGTGGAAGCACCTAAACACTTGTGGATGCAGACTTTACGCAAAATCATCTACTACATGGATGGACCCGGATATTCTCCAGCAGTATTTCCCTTGTGGAATATAGATCACACAGCATCTCGGCAAAAAGTAGTAGTGCTAATGGAAGGGCAAGGGGCTGATGAATTGCTTGGAGGGTATACAGACCATGCGGCAGCTGCCTTGCTTGAAAATTCCGGTTTTTTGTTGCGCAGATTTAAATGGATTTATTTTGGACGCGAGCTGAAAGGCTGCCTGGCTGCTTTTGGTGCGCGTGTTTTTTTAACGCGGTTATCCAGGCTGGTATTCCCGAGTCTGATTGATTTCAACTATCGCCACGCTGGCCTGTTAGGCGTGATGCGTGCAGATTTCATCGAGCGCGTAAGTTCGGAGCTGGATAAGCTCCCTCCTGCACGTAAGACTACAACAGTCGGCTTGGCAGAAGGCGTGATGCGAGCGGATTTTTCGAGCCGCATACTGCCGGGCTTACTCCAATATGGCGATACGGTAAGCATGGCGAATGCGATTGAATCGCGCCTTCCTTTTCTGGATTACCGCCTGGTTGAATTCTGCGCTCGACTGCCCATAGAATGGAAAATCAAAAATGGGCAGACCAAATATATCTTGCGCGAGTATTTGCGTAGCATTGGTCAGTTGCAGATTGCAAACCGTAAAGATAAAAAAGGTTACCCGACACCCATTGAACAATTGTTCAAGTTTAACGATGGTGAGATGTTGCGTGATTTGTTACTGGCGCACGATGCGAGAATACGCGCATATTGTGACCAGGAAAAAATTCAAAATTTGATCAGCCGGTTTTTGTCGGGACAGAAAAGAAGCGAAAACCCGCTTTACCGCTTGATAAGTGCAGAACTCTGGCTGCAGGAGTGCATCCCGTCACAGAGATAGCTGCCCTTCTCATTGCGGGGGCATATATTTACAATATAATATTTTTTGAACCCATCTTAATACAGTCGCATATTATCAATCAGGCAGGATTTAAATACCCAATACGCAAACATAAAAGCATCACTCATCCAATTGCACCCGGCAATGTATTTACCGGCTGCATAATTCAGACCCTGGGCCATTTTTTAAACCTCAAAGTCAGACTTTCCAACCGCATTAGATTTAGCTTTAGCTAAACCATGAAAAAGGCCTGATTTTGTGGACGGGCAAGCTGACATTATTTCATCAGCTTGCCCGTCCACAAAACCAGACCTCGCTCAATACGCACCTGTTACCGCTAAAAATAAGCGCAGAATTAGTGCATCACTGCGCCCATATCGCGGGTGGTCGTCTGGGATACAGAGAAGAAATCTGACCATACCGGCACCGCCACCACACCGGTACCAACAGCGTAACTTCCTGTGGCAACCCTGAACCCAACCGGACCAGTCAGGGGGGCAGTGAATTGTGGGTTGGTACTTCTCATTTGTGAATCTGTTGAATTATTTGAAGAGACAAATCCAGTGCCAGCAGTTCCATCTACCATGATAGAACTACTTGCTGCGGGGGTGTACCCCAAGTTATTTTTTACTGTTACGTTTGTTGACACCGGGAAAAGTAAAACACCTTGCACCTTAGTGGATGAA
>JAYVLG010000090.1:0-7546 GCA_043759595.1 Sulfurirhabdus sp.
GCTGCGCAAGGAATAAAACAGTCGACGCGCTTTTATCTGATTGGACGTACCGCCGCCAGCATGAAAAGCCTGCGTATCGGCCAAATACATGCTGCGCCACCCAGCTTGGCGGGCACGATAGGAAAAGTCGACTTCTTCAAAATACACGAAGAAACGTTCATCAAAACCGTGCAGTGCCTCGAATAAATTACGCCGCACCAGAAAAAAAGCACCGATAACCTGATCTACCTGTCGGGTTTGCGCGTGGTCCCATTCGGCCATAAAGTGACTCAGCCGAGGGAAGAACTGATCCAGCCCAACCGCGTGGGCAACAAAACCCACGGCGGACGGAAAGCGTGCACAACTGCGTGAGACATGGCCGGCTTCATCCCGCAACTGCACTCCACAAATGCCTACCTTGGAATTAGCTGGATCTCGCATAAAAGCCACAGCCCTGGGCAAAGTGTCGGCATACAGGGCGGCATCGGGGTTGAGGAACAGCAAATATTCGCTTTTAGCTTGCTTTGCACCCAGGTTGCAGGCTTTGCCAAAACCACAGTTTTCTGAATTGCGGATGATCTGCGGCTTGAACGGCAAATCTTGCATTGTTTCGACACGACCAAGCGAGTCGTCAGTCGATGCATTGTCAACGATGATGACGGATGACACCAGGCCGTGATGATATTTTCCGATACTTGAAACAACCTCAGCAAGCTGTGATCCAGCGTTCCAGTTGACAATGATTATTGACAGTTGCATCTAAATATTCAATTAAAGAAGGTTCCACTAACAATAAATACGTAATAATAAAAGATGCCGGATACAAAAACAAAACTATAAGTCAAAAATCTTGTGCCATTTTGCCGTAGCCCATCGGCAACAAACAATACCCAGAATACGCTATAAAACTCTCTAATCCTGTGTGCAATAACAGCAAAGTCGATCCCGCCATAAAAGATCGCCATGCCAATTATTTCCAATAAAACGATACGCTTCATAAGCAAAGAAAGCCTATCCCACATGATTAGCGAAACAGCGATCATCGTCCAATCAATTAACAACTGAATGGCAAAAGGATTTGGCCTGTCCTCCCCAAAGCCGCCAGCCTGGTAAGCATCAACCATTGGAATAAAATCACCAAGATACCCTGTAAGAATACCTGAAAAAGCAAAAGTAAAAACAAACGCTATGAACGAAATTAACAAAACCTGCCGGCGTTTGGAGGCGGCAACAAAAATAGCGGGAATGACGGCCGCTGCGGACATATGGAACAACAGGGCCGAAGCGCAAATCAAGGTCCCAATGAGAAAATTTCCTTTCCACAAAAAACCTGCACCCACCAAAATTAAAGCAATGGCACATGCCACTCTTAATTGAGTAAGTTCGTGGAGAGGGAAATAACGTACCAAATAGAATGCTGCGACGACAATGAATATCTTCTGGCTTGACGAGTAGGCATTGATTGCCCACCCTTTTAACAGCATGGCTGCAACAACAATCCAGCCATAAACAATCGCGTTGGTAGTAAATAACTTTGTCAGAACTAAGGCGAGAATTGAGAATCCGGGCTCGAATCTGCTTACGGCAAGGACATCTAGACCTTCACTTCGGACCAAGTCAAAAAAATCGTTGTAGTCGGAATAGTCAGGACTCTGACCAAGAATCTGCGTAATGGCCAACAAGAATCCAAACAATGCAAAGAGCATCATCAAAAAAACGCCCTGCCTTTTGAATGAGATGCGCCTGACCAATCTGCTCGAAATTTGTTTCATGCCCATTCACTATGATTTACGATTTTTCATCTTTAGGTTGTCTCTGACAACGACTACTAAAGAGACAACTTTGGAAACAATTAAATAGTAATAGCTTAAATGCTTCTTTCCATTTGCTTGCCTGGCTAATCGCTTGATGAATGATTTTGATTTGTCAATTGCGTGCAGTTCTATTTCGAAAAACTTTGCGCTTATGCGCGGCCCCTCAGTACACTCCAATACATCAATTTTGTATTTCCAAATCAAATAAGGAAGGCTTAACTGATCGCGCCTGCCACCATAGCAATACTCGTCCCACCAAGAGTCCATCATGGCTATCACATTTTCATCATGATGCCTTCGAAAAATGATGCCGTTTTCAGTCATCCCGAATTTTTCCGGGAAACCGTCTGCTGAATACCGCGCCATTTGTTGTTCAGCTATTTCTTTGTCTACGCGCCCCCCCTTTATACACAGCCTCGCCTCGGCATAAGCACAATTTCTGTCTTGATGTTTGGGTATGGCGATAACGGCTTTTTCTAGGTATTTTTCAAACAGCGGCCTTGGGTCGGCCACAATTCTGATGTTCCCGTCTACATACAAACTACGTTCGTAATTTGGCAAATATTTATGCGGCAACATTTTGTACCGCCTGTTCACCTGAGCAGGTGACTCACCATTCAATTTAACCATCACCATCTGCCAACCCTGTGAAGCGAGTTCAGGGTTATCGGTAAAACAAACAAAATCACAATCCCATTCCGGATTGACTGCCGGAACGTGATCGTAGTTACCGAAGACAGCCGTATAAACCACTTTGGTTGGTGTAGATTTCATCTTGCAAACCCCAGCAAACTCAAAATGCCCCACAACTGTTCCGTATGTACACGTTGACCTGACAAATGCTCCTTCCATAGCTGATCGACCATCGGCTTATTGAAATGTTCGGAATCATCTGGAATCTGATTAAGAAGATTTTCTGCCCATGGCCGCAATTCTTTTCTCAGCCAAGCCGCAAGCGGAATGGAGAAACCCATCTTCGGTCTATCCACAAGTTGTTTTGGCACATGACGATACAGCACTTCGCGTAGCACTTTTTTAACTACGCCTCGTTGCAGCTTGTATTCAAGCGGCAAACGAAAAGCAAATTCGATAATTCGGTGATCCAGCAACGGTGCGCGCGTTTCCAAACTGTTTGCCATCGCGGCGCGATCCACCTTGACCAGAATATCGTCTGGCAAATAGGTGCCGGCATCCCATAGACCGGCTGTAGTGGCTGCATCGGACAGGATAGGAAAATCAAGCATCGTCACGCCACGCTGTTCCGTTAGCGGCACATTACCCTGTCGGTATCTATCCTGCCAGTATCGATTGAGTGCTTGTGCATCTGGTTGACGCCATGCATTAACCAGTGATTTTGACCGTCTCAACACCGACCCCACACTTTGATTTTTTGCCAGCGGAGAAAGTGCGGCGAAGGCCGCATTCCAAGGCAGTTTGCCGAGATGTCTTGCCTGCCAAAGCTTGTGGTAGAACGCATACTGCGGGTAGCCCAAAAAGAACTCATCCCCGCCGTCGCCCGACAACGCGACTGTCACTTGCTGCTTAGCCAATTGGCTTACCAGATAGGTGGGGATTTGCGAGCTATCGGCAAACGGCTCATCCCATATCTCCGACAAACGCGGAATCAAGTCTAATGCTTCATGTGGTTGAATCATATGCTCGACATGGTTCGTACCTAAATGCCGTGCCACCGCTGCCGCATGTTGCGATTCGTCCATCTTGGCATCGGGCATGCCGATAGAAAAAGTGGTGACCTTTGACGTGGTTGCAGATTGCATCATGGCAACGACGGTGGATGAATCAATGCCGCCGGATAGAAAAGCTCCCACGGGCACATCGGCCACCGACTGCAACTGCACCGCCTGGCGCACCAGAGTTTCGAGCGCATCTACCGCATCAGAGAAGCTGCCGTTGAAAGGATTCTCCAAACCGCGTTTTGCTGCTTCACCCAGCGACCAATAGGGCACAGGTGATGGCAGTGTGCCCTGCTGAACATGGTGTTGCGTCAATTGGAGGAACGTACCCGGCACAAGTTTGAAAATCCCCTGATAGATGCTCGATGGTGCGGGAATATAGTTCAAACGCAAAAAAGTGCTGGCTGCATGCCAATCCATCTCGCCGCTGAAAGCAGGATGCGCGCGCAGGGCTTTTAGTTCAGAACCGAACAGAAACACACCCTTTTGCCAGCCGTAATACAGCGGTTTCTCGCCAACGCGGTCGCGGGCAAGGGTTAACGATTTTTCGTGTTTGTCCCACAGTGCCAGCGCGAACATGCCAACGGTGGATTGAAGCGTCTTTTCGATCCCCCAAACAGCAAAGCAAGCCAGCAGGGTTTCGGTATCTGAATGACCGCGCCACCCGCCGATGGGCAGTTGATTTATTGTTTCAAGTTCTTTCCGAAGATCGATGTGGTTGTAAATTTCCCCGTTGAACACAATCACGAAACGGCCACATGCGCTTGCCATCGGCTGGTGACCGGCGGGAGACAGATCAAGTATGGAAAGCCTGCGATGTCCAAGTGCAATACCGTGCTGCTCATCCACCCACACGCCGCCATCGTCGGGGCCACGATGATGAATGGGTTTGAGCATGACCTCAAGCCGCGATGATGAAACACCGCAGCTAGTGCCGAGGTGAATAAAGCCGACAATGCCACACATTATAAAATTACCAAAATCAGGCCTTTTGGAAAACTGCAACCATATGCGGAGTGCCTGGATCACCCTTAAGCAATCTCCGCGCTCCTCGTTTAAGTTTTCTTAATAACCCTTGGGCGCTCATATCTTGTGTAGTGAAGTCTAAGGTTTTAGCTATACGCAAATTGAAGCCATATGGCTTTAGGCAAGCCGTCAGGCCTCCTACACTCCAATTACGAACGTGCTGATACTCGTGAAAAATGGCCCCACATTCTGGACAAAATTTTTGCGACATAGAAAGATCTTCTTCGTTGGGGGTCGAGATTACAACAACTCCTCCTTGCTTCAATAAGCGTGCTACTTCTGCCAATGTGCTGCCCAGATAGGCATCATTTAGATGTTCGACCACCTCGAACAGAAGAATAACATCGAAGTGCGATTCAGGCAGTTCAGTAGGCAGCGAACTAACGTGCTGCGCGTCCTTAAAGTTCTCATGGCCGTTAGCCTTCTCGATTACTTTTTTTACTGAAGCGGGTGAAAAATCCAGGGCTGTGTATTGCCACTTCGCACCAATCCTACGTAGATGATCCCAAATAAAGCCTGGCCCACAACCAAAATCGAGCACGGCAAGAGGCTTTTCAAGGGGTAATCCGCTCTGGCGCAAAATATGATGCCCAAACAATTTGGAAAAATAGATCTCCGAGTAAGGCGGCGTACGTGAGTAATAGTCCCACAACCGTGAAACTTTTTTATCGTCCCATTCAATTCCATGTTCTTTAAAAACAAGGGCTTGTTCATTTTCCATATTTTCTTCTCCAATGTTTAAATCCAGCGTGCAATACGAGAAATTGCGACAATACTAAAGCAGCCAACCAGCCAACGCTCCCGAAAATAAACACGCCAGGCACACCCACTGCCGCAGATAAAATGAGTATTTTCAAAGTAAGCGGCCAAACCTCACTGCTGCGCCCGCTCACAGTCAGATACCCAGTAAATGCAGTGCCGAATATACCCAACACCAGCCACGCAAGTCCAAAAAAGAGCAGTCCATCATGATGGTCGCTTATTTCACCATACAAAAACCGCACAACTGGCTCACGCAGCGACCAAGCCAACATGGCGATTATTAAAGTCACACTCAGATAACCCGTTAATATTAACTTGAGCAATCGCCAATAGCCAACCCGGTTGTTTATGTAAGCGAATGCAAGTCTCGGGTATGCGGCTGTGTGTGTTAGCAGCGCCGCCGCCATAAGCGCATTGATTACGCGCTCAGTTACACTATAAGCACCCGCCGCTTTTGCATCAAGCAGATAGTTAATAACAATCGGGCCAGATGCGGAATAGAGCATCGATACGAATTGTGAAATGAAGAGATGCCATCCTTCTTTCAGCGCGCTGATCGCCCGCGTCATATTCCACTCGTACTTCATGCCTTTAATTGAAGAAATAGACAACAACAGTGTGCCAACACCTATGAATATTGCACCGAGGACACTAACAACTACCGCGAAATTAACGGATTGATGATTACTACTATTCACAAAACTAAAGCCGATAAATAAAGTCAGCAACGATCCGATAATCGCAAGTATGCACACCGAAAAAAAGTGGTCCTGAGACTGCAAAAACCACACGGAATTGAGTCCAGCTGCTAGTGGCATAGCGAACAATAATATCCATGCAAACGAGCTAGTAGATTCTGATGGCACGGAGACAATAGCAAAAACTGACATTACAGAGATCACGATGAAAAGCAGGATAAATTTCGCAAAAGCTATGTCAACAAAAACGCTTGCGGTTGAGTCGCCCGCAGCAAGGTGCATAACCCGCTTCGGACCAGTCATTTGAAATGCATACTGCACAACTACAGCACCATAGCCACCCCATGCCATGAGAACGGCCAAATGTCCATATTCAGCAAGCCCAATTACACTCACAATGTGCGGCACAAGTAACAATGGAACCAGACTCCCCACTGCGTACTGCACAAGCAGTATGGCATTTGCTTTAGCAACTTGGCGGATCAAACTATCACCTTTTCCTGCAATGTTCTTGATACGTTTGATCTGGTTTCATGTTGTCACTTGTGGCAAATCCGCCGTCTCAAGCTCATGCGATTGCAGGTAGCCCGTATCTTTTTCGGATAGCACTAGGCGTGCTGTCAAGAATACGCACGAGAGTTTAGTTTGGGTTGGATTCACGTTTTGCCTTGTTGCGTTAGGAGCGGCACATACCACGCCATCGCTACTTTCAATCCATCACCTATGCAGTGGGTAGGCTGGTAGCCCAATAACGTGGAGGCTTTGTTAATGTCGGCCAGCGAGTGGCGCACGTCCCCTGCACGGAAATCGCGATAAACGGGCTGTACGCCTCCCAAGTGCGGGTAGCTGGGTAGCAAGTTCAGGTGTAGCTGCTCGTACAGGTGATTGAGCGTGGTGCGATCACCGACGGCGACGTTGTAGACCTGGTTCACCGCTTCGGGGTTTTGCGTGGTGGCGGCCAGCAAGTTGGCTTGCACCACGTTGGCGATAAAGCAGAAGTCGCGACTGGTTTCACCGTCGCCGTTGATGAAGACGGGCGCGCCCTGGATCATGCTGGCGATCCATTTAGGGATAACGGCGGCATAGGCGCCATTGGGATCTTGGCGCGGGCCGAAGACGTTGAAGTAGCGCAGGCCGATGGAGTTGAAGCCGTAGCAGCGAGCAAACACTTCGGCATACAACTCATTGACGTATTTGGTCACAGCGTAGGGGCTTAGGGGCTTGCCAATGATGTCTTCTACCTTAGGCAGGCCAGGGTGGTCGCCGTAGGTGGAGCTGCTGGCAGCGTAGGTAAAGCTTTTCACTTTGGCATCGCGGGCGGCGACCAGCAAGTTCAAGAAGCCGGTGATGTTCGCGCTATTTGTGTTGATGGGGTCTTCTAGGCTACGGGGAACGCTGCCGAGGGCGGCTTGGTGGAGGACGCAATCGACGGGAATGCTGCCATTCAGGGAGCCCTCACCCCTGCCCTCTCCCGGGGGGAGAGGGAGTAACGCGGGGACGTTGGTGTTCCAGACCATGGCGCGCTGGCAGTCTTCAATCGTGCGGATGTCGCCCTTGATGAAGTTGAAGTTGG